>CAYPPC010000026.1:0-17331 GCA_964412435.1 uncultured Paludibacter sp. | reverse complement strand
TGAATGCTTGCACAACGGCATTGCGGCTAAGCGGACTCAGAGTTCTTGTAGTGGATTGAAGATTAACATTCCGGTTGAATTTGGAGTAATCTACATTGAACGTAATAGATGCAACCGCACTGACATCATATCCATTTAATTTAGCTCTCTGAACAATCCGATCAGCTGTCGCAGCTATGGTTCGTTTATCATTTTCCAATTTCTGATAAACTACATGTTGCAGATAGGCATTCGCCGGTAGCACATTGAGTGGTATGTCGGTTCGTGAGTAGTTACGGCCATCCAGCAGATCCGGAGCAGGTTGAAGTACAAACTCTATGCGTTTTGTGAAGTCTCTGCCTCGTGGAGCTACCTTGAAACTCTCTTTATCGACCCATTCCAGCTGTTCACTCAGGTCTTTGCTCAGCACGTATATATCTCCGCCAAACTGCACCCGCGAAACATCCCAGTTAGCTCCTTCGCTCCTCAGCTTTTGACTCATCGTATTATATTTTGAAGTTTTAAAGTAGAGTGAGAAGAGCTGTTTCTCATAATTACCTACATTGTCAGAAGGTAATTTTATTTTCTTAAACTGATTGGAGCTAACCGTACTTTCACCAATCGTTTTTACCAGGTTAACAAATTCCATTGAATTTACACCAGAAACTCCATCTAATGAAACGTGCTGCGTTACATTTACTCTATTCAACAGATCTTCTGTTGAATTGCTTCTTACCGGCCGGTTTTCACGGATCAATTGTGCGCAATAAATCTGATCATTCTTCAATTGAGAAACACTAAACGTCAATCCCCAGTAACCGGGAATTACAGTAGCCGGCACGGTGAAGCTCTCCCCATCGGGCGAACTGAACCGTACAAAAAATCTTGTGGTGAAACCCTCGCCTTTGTTTTTTAGGGATGCAGTATTTCCAGTGAGTGTACGCACATACCCAAGATTCATATTGGTTTCTCCTTTCAGGAAGTTTTGCTGATTGATGTAAGGATAAGTAAAGGACAAGTTATCCTCATGGATAAAGTCGGGCTCTTCACCGGTTGTGAAGGTATGAACCCGCTCTTCTTTGAATACCTGACCGTTGGATTTTTTCAGATCCTGTCCATTTTCACGAAGTCTGGCTTCCACCCTTACCGTATGTCTGGTATTGGGATTGAGGCGGTCTTCCGGTAAAACAGTATAAACATGATTATTTTCGCTCCAATCACTTTCCTGGAAAGCAGTAGCTGCTGTTTTTCCGGTTTCAACTAACTTAAACTCGGCCATATAGGGTTGAATTCGTCTTGTTACTGACTCATCTCTTGCCGGAATATATTCCTGGAATTCGAAGATACGATCCATCTCCATGGAGAAACCGGCGGATACTTTTGTATAAACAGATACATTCGTTGCATTGTTTTCCGGAGTCAGATCCTGAATCAATTGGATATCGCCAAAAGGATTACCGAGCACCGGCTCACAAACATTACCTACGCTCAGTTCAAATGAACAGCGACCTTGTGCCAGACCATCACAGACATTATAGTAGAAGCTGCCTCTTCCCTGCACCCATTCCGGATTAGGCAATCCGCCTCTCAGAATCATAGCTGCACTTGCCTCCAGTATATTCACTTTTATTTCATCAAAGAAGAGATTTATTTTAATTCCAAACTTACCTTCGATACCGGCATAAAACTGCCCGGTAGCATACCAGCCATCTACACCCGGTGTGATACTTTCCACGCCAGTGGAACTATCAACAAGACAGTGTCGTTCAGCTTCAGGCCCTGCATGAGTCAAATTGATATCGGCTCCCATCACAGCACTTAAGTTGAAATAGAACGGGAAAATACTCACATCACCTGTGGTTAAAGCCATGGTTAGACCCATCGCAAAACCTTTTCCAACCTCCATTGGCGGACGAGGCTGTCCTGCCATTAATGTATTCACATCACCACCACTGCGGAAATCGGCATCGTCACGCATACCTTTTTCAAATATTTCCATAAACTTTTCATCCGGTTCCGGCATCACCAAAGGAATAGCATCACCAATCATCAGATAACTGGTTACCCGCATCAGTTCCTGCCCAGCAATTCTCAGGCTTACACCGCTTCGATTTTCAGGTGTGCCCATATAGAAAAGCCACTTATCCGGTCCGGCGTAGAAGGTGGCCCATACCATAGCGTTTTCCCGGGTCCAACCCGGCGGTACTTCCTCCAGATTACCCAATCCTGTTAAAATTGGATTGTCAACCGGCACTTTTAGTTTTACAAAGAACTGACCGTTAAAAGTAACTGATTCGTGTGCCGGTGTATTCAGTGTTAAGCTCACATAACCCGCAACCGGAGATTTACCCTCACGACCTACCGTGGAAACTGAAATCCCATCAGTCGCAGCACGGAAACTACCCTCAATGTGTAGTAATTCCAAACCGTGCGAGAAACTAAATTCAGCCTGAAGCGTCGCATCTATGTTGTATGCTTTTCCCCCATCACTTGACCCGAGGATAACCATAAACTTCAGCCCCAGATCCTTATTGAAGTTAGGTCTATATGTCACGCCTGAGGGTGCTCCCGCAGATGTTTCTCCGGCTAAAGATTTCCCTTCAGGCAAATCGCCGGCCATCTCCATATGATGATAGAAACCTCCACCCAAACCGAACAAAGAGATGCCAGACATGATAGGAAGTCCTCCTGAAATCACCCCCATGCCATCCACGTAGAAGTAAGAAAACCACTGTTCAGTATTAAATCGGGTGGCTGAAGCCTCTTTGCGTGTTCCAAAGTCTGCGTTAATGCTTAGCCCTACATTTGCTCCCAAATTTAACTCCATCGTAACACCACCTTTCACACCTTCATCCAATCCGGTTTTGTAAAACTCCAGATTACCGGCCAGCTTTACTTCTGAAGTCTCCACATTTATATCGATACGATCAAGCTGAACCTCTCTAAAAGTAAAACTTTGTGGTTTTGAGGTCGGATTCCAATTGAAAAGTATCGAGATTTTGGCCATGGCCGAGAAACCGTTTTCACCTCCGGTTAATGTCAGGCGCGGCTGAATGGTCACCTTGTCGTTTGAAAAACTGAAAGATTCAAGGGTAATTGGGAAGCCCGACATGGAAGCTTCGCTGCTGCCTGACGATCCGGGACCGGCCGGTTCAGCATCCGCCCAATTTTCGTAGTTTGGTCCTCTGCCGCCACTGCCCGGTGTACCGGAACTGCCGGCAGCGTCGGCACAATTAGCTGTTAAGGAGTAAGCAAATGCACTCTGATCAAAACCGGTTTCTGAATTTAGCTTTAGGTTTTGAATACAAATCCCCGGTAAATTGACCTGACTCGGCATCGATTCGCCCGACGGCAGGTTGTTGTTGCCGATCGTGAGGGTAGCGCAAAGATTAGCTTCAACATAACTTCGGGCGCCCAAACTTAATTCCACATATGTTCCGCGATTTATCACCGCTGTAGCCATCGAAATTGGAATTCGCAACTCATCAGCAGGCTTCACACTCACCACCAGGTTAAAGTCACCCTCTGAATGTACTAACGCAGCCCGGTATTTCATAAATTGCGTTTCATCCGCGATAGGCAGTCCCAATTTTCCGCTGAAACCAAAATCACGGAAATTATTCTGTACCACATGCATTCCAATTGTATCGAGCGAAGCTTTCCAGCCGCTCATATCGCCATTCTCTTCCCAACGAAGCAGATTCTCAGCATTCAAAGCAAATGAAACACCGGTATTGTCAACTAACATATTCCGCATGGCGAAAGTCATTCGCTGACCGTCATCGCCTTGCAAATATTCCGGTGTACCCACGCTCAACTCTTCCATATAGAATCCTTTCCAGCTGTTTTCCATACCGCTGCCGCTAAAGGCAGGGTGTGAATAATCGCGTGGCAATGCAGCTCTGAGACCGGTTGGGTTTTGCACATCCGACATATCGATCCAGACATTGCTGCCCGGTGAGAATCCCCAGCCTTCTGCATCCGGAAGCTGGAAGCGATCCATATCAATTCGTACGATGATATCATTGGGTTTGGCAAAACGACCACCAAAACGCCCTTCAACCTGTCCGCTCTCTTTCACTTTCCCTCGCTCATCTTCCGGCAACATCCAGTCGCGCGAAAAGCGAACCGAACCGGCAATATTCAAGGCTTTAAAACCATCACAATCCCACTCAACGGATGTAACCATCAAATCATCACTGCGCCCCTCAGCACCGTTGATACTGAACTCATTATCATCACCCATCGGGAAAATCTGATCCTGCGGTAAGTAAAGTCTCACATCGTTTGCAAGCCCCTGATTGGTCATACACACCTGCGAACCTAAAGACAGGAATCCGCCTAACTCCTGCAAAGTAGGAATCTTAATATTGGCTACCATATCCAGGTGAGCCGTATCTTTTTTGAAAGTCATGGAGGTGATGCCCAGAATAATTTTATTGCCATCAATCTCTTTATCAATTCCTAAAGGCAAGGTCACTTCACTACCCGGACGAAGCATACTCAAGAGTTTTCCTCCGGCTTCTAATCCGGCCTCCAGCGCTTCGGCTTCTGTCTCAGACATGCCTAATAGTCGACCAAATTCCGGCGAATGTGTTCCTAAAGGATTACTAAAGGTTGTTTCCGGATTGATTGTTCCGCCAATCATCTGCCTGTCAGCATTCACCTGTAAACCGGTAAAATTAACTCTCAGTTTAATACCATTGAAAAATGGCAGCGTAATTAATCCCTTACCATTATTGCCGCTCACTTGTGTAATTTCCATTGAAAAACCGGCTACTTTTACGCGTTCACCCAGTTGAACCGGATCGCCCGCACGGGTACTTGTTAATACCGGGAACACACAAGGTGCGCTGCATTCTGAAGATTCTACTTCCTCTTCTGTTTCAGTAGAAGTAGTCGTAACTCCCTCTTCACCCTCTTCGCTAATGATTAAGCGTCTCACTTCGCTGGAGTGGTAAATATCATTATCCGTAATTTCGACTCCTTCCCGACAAGGAGAAGTTGTGTTGAAATTCTCCGGATTTTTCAGCCATACCACCCGCCAGTAAAGCGTATCATTATCGTTGAGATCCACGTTAAGCTGCATATCGCGATACACATTGGAGGTAAAATGATTGGTATCAAAGAGACGCTCCGGAGTTTGGTCAAATGTGCCTGATAGTGACTCGAAGTTTGGATTATCTTCATTAAAGCTTGTGGCATTATTATACGGTTCGTTCTGTATCTTTTTCAACTGACAGAACACCAAATTTTGCGGCTGGAAAGTTTTTTCGGTGGCAACCTGCAACACCAATTTCTCCATTACAAAAAGTCCCGGCACAATAGGATCGTTATTACCCTCTATTCTGAAAATTTTGAAAGGTGGCAATGGTTTCGAGGGTACTTCACCGGTTTTAAATGCAAACTGTATGGAACCCGGTTGCAAGACGGCGTTATTTTCCGGCTGCTGTAGCACAGGTCGCGGCATTCCGATTACAGTAGGGTTAGCCGCATGCACTGCAATTCCTACATTTTTAGACTGTATTCGCGCACCGGAGGGTGTGTAATTAAATGTAACATTACCGGTCATAGAAACCGCTTCACCCCGGGAGGCTGTAAAAGCTCTGTTATTATTTAACAAAGGTATATAAGTTTCGTAGCCTGATCCTGTCGGGAAAAAGAAATTGACATCTGCAGGAAACTTTCGTGTAAAATAGTTATTCAGGAAATTTTTAGGCCCCGGGCCGGAAGCCCAATTATCACGGTAAGTTTCACTGACTGTGCCCAGCGAAGTGCCATGCAAGGAGCGGTTGTAAGTTAAACTTGCTTCCAAGCTGGTCAAATTATCACAAGAGGGGTCGAATTGCATAATATAAAACATATCTTTGAAGGGAATCGTATCACCCGGCATCGGGTAAATATTCTCTGCAAAGAAGGTCGGGTTGTCGCACAATTCAGTTTCCGGAACACCGTAAAAGAAGATATGAATTTGACTATGTCCGTTATTATTGAACACATCATCTTCACTTACTGCGGTAATCCGCACCCCTAAAATATCACCCGGATTTAGCTCAGGCATCATACCAGACTCTCTTGTATTGAAGCTCAATCCATAGATATCTTCTTCCTCCAAAATAGGTTCAAACCGATGCGGAAACTGACTTTGCGGGCGACCTTGCGCTATAAAATCATCAGCCTCCTCTACATTTCTGAAACGAACCAGCTCAACCGTAAACCGGTCATTGGCAAAAGAGTAATTGGAGACTATCCAGCTGAAGTTGATTGAATTGTCATCACTCTCACCCACCCAGGCTCTGTGCAAGGGTGTCTGTATCTCAGGCTGATTACGATAGACCACCGTAAAACTGAGGCAATTATTGGAGCCGGGAGTTGAAATGAGCTGCCCGCTTACAGGATGCCGGGCCTCAACACAGAAATTGTAAGTACCGGCCGGTAAACTGCGGGTAAGTTGTATCTGGTTGACAAGCGTAGCGGGTGAGATATCGAAATCTTCAAAACTGCTGCTGTGAAACTCTTCTATCAGCCGGGTAACATTGAAAGAGCGGCCACCCGGAGATATTTCTACAATATGATTCCGTGCGCTGCTGATATTATTAATTGAAACAGTGCCTGCACCGGTGCTGCCGGTGAGTGTGAGCACAAAATAGGCTTCCACATCAGCACCTGAGGTATTCACAATATTAACCAGGATATTGTCTGTCATATTCTCTACCGAGCCTCTTATTTCAGAGGGTCCGGCCAGATTTACGGTCAATGATTGTGCCCGGACTCCTGCCTGTTCCAGCATAGCGCCCAGCAGAATGATTAAAAGTATAATTATCTTTTTCATGGCCACTTAATTTATTATTGAGAATGAGTAAAATGGTGGAGTGCAGGCAGAGAGCTGAGCCGGTGCCGGCAGCATCAGAGAGGTATAAGTAAAGGGTTCAAAAACAGGCACAAACAGTTCTCCCGTCTGCACAGGCAGCATATTAAGCCTTATATTTTCTGAATTTTCAGTTTTGGAAATGAAACAGAAGCAAGCAAGCGGGCCCTGGAGAGTGTTCAGACTTTTCATAAAACAGCTTTTTTGGTAAATGCATCATTTTTCTATTGAATTTTGTATAAACCTCAAATGGTTTTCTAAAGCATTTGACTGTTTCGTATTTGTTCCTAATAAGTAGATATCTACCAATCAAAAGTAAAAACTGACTTACTCAAACATCAGTATTCACCGCCACCATTCAGGAGTAAAATACCCCCTATTATGATATGATACGATCAGAAATTATGAGTAATACAGAGTGAGTCTGTAAGCCTTTTAGAAAACTTATGCTACCAATAAAAGCATGCTGTCTGTTATGCAGAATTGCTCCGAAGGAATAAGGTTTGGTTGTGTCAAAGTTAACCGGCACATTCAGAGCCGGCTAAAGAACTTATCTTATTTATAATTTTAAAATGAATTTGGCGGTAAAAATGTTCAGCCTTCAAACGGGGCTTAGTGTTAATTAATCCAAACAAAACGCAGATTTAACACAATCTATAAGCACATCGAAGGTTTTTCGTGCTATTTAACACCAAATCCAGCTATCTTTGTTTTTTTATAATTATTATTTCGGTTGCGTTAATGCAACACACTCTGCGATACGACTTAGGAATAGTGCGGGGGTTGCACTTTTAACGATATTATTTATTGTATGCTAACGCCCTTGCAGGGCTTAATTGTGAGTACGCTTTATCCTCATCGGGCGTTGCCCAGTGCTGAATTGTGACGGGGTCTCAGTCCCTGGTAAAACAAGAATTAATCAAACAATGATTTATCTAAAAGAAAGGAATAAAGAATAAACTGGCTCCCATTATACTCACTATCGCACCAATAACCTGACGGGCAGTAATTTTCTCCTTAAACATAATGGCCGAAGGCAGAATAATGAAAATCGGCACCAGTCCCATCAGCATTGAGGCGATACCGGTTTGGGTGTGCTGAATGGCATAGAGAGACAGGGAGACGCCGATAACCGGACCGGTAAAAGTTCCGATAACGATCGAGTTCATCCCCTCCCGATCTTTGAAAGCTTTGAATACTGCGCGCCAGCGCCCCAGGAAAGTGATAAAAACAGCAAAGCTAAAAAAGCCGACTATCGCCCGAATCTGAGTAGCAGCTACCGGATCGTAATCGCCCATTCCCTTTTTACTTAAAATCAGGCCAACCGCCTGCCCCATGGCGCCACCAAAAGCGAGCAAAAAGCCTTTGATAGGAATGTTCAAACTCATATTCCGGTTGGAAATGGCAATCATAATTCCGGAAATACTGATAAAAATGGCAATGATACTTTTCAGCGAAAGAATTTCGGCCAGAAAGAACCAGCCAATGATGGCTGTAAGCATCGGGTGAAGGCTCATAATGAGCGCAGCAGTGCGTGATCCGATAACGGAATAGGATTGAAAGAGCATTAAATCACCCAGAAAGAAACCGATAAACCCTGAAATGCCGAGCCAGATCCAGTTGTGCGCCGTAGCATCCGTAGGGAAAAAACTGCCGCGGGTAAAAAGGGTGATCATACCGAGCATCAGCACCGAGAAGAAAATACGGATAATATTTACCGTTACAGAGCCGAGGCGTCGTCCTGCTTTTTCGAAAAAAAGTGCACTGAAAGTCCAGAATAAAGACACGCTCAGCGCGGCCAATTCACCTGTATAATTTTGAAGATAGTCCGTCATAAAATTCTGAATAAGCAACAGCTCCCGGCAGATTATAGATTTTCGGCAAAGTTACTCTTTTTTACTTTCACCTCTGCACATCTTTTTCGATAAGGCGTTAAAATAAATTGATAACAGGGAGAATCTACAATTGCAAATCTCTCCAATTGCCGGGCGGAATTTCCTCTTCGTCATGGGTAACATAGAGCATTGTGCGGTTTTGTGCAAACTGAGCGATTTTCAGTTTGAAGTGCTCGCGCCACTCCGCATCCATCCCCTGCAACGGTTCATCCAGTATAAGTACTTCCGGATTCCGGATCATCGCACGAGCAATCAGTACCATTTTTTGCTGCCCCAGAGAGAGTTCGCCAATACGCACGGGCAGCAAAAAGCTAATATCCAGCCAGTCGGCCAGCTTGCTGACATAAGTTTTCTGATCATCCGTGAGGCTCTTAATCTGACCTGTGAAATCACTCCATCCCGAAGCGATAACCTCTTCGGTGGTGGGTAGTTTGGAGTAATACCTCAACAGCTCAGAAGAGAAATAACCCATCCTCCGCTTGATCTCCCAGATACTCTCGCCGCTGCCCCTCCGTTGGCCAAAAACTGTGATGTTATTGGAATAAGCCTGCGGATGATCAGCAATAATCAGCGCAAGCAGACTTGATTTACCAGAGCCGTTATCACCACGAATCGACCAGTGCTCACCCGCATTTACCTGCCAAAAGGGGATGTTCAGAATAGTGCGTTTACCATAAGCCAACTTTATGTTTTCACAGCGGATAACCGGAAGCGATCGGTCCGGATTGTGTTCCTTATAAAACCCGGGCAAATTGCCAACACCCTTCGGAGAATGCACCGGGCGGAGAGTCAACGTATCGGTGATAAAACCTACATTTTTCAACTCATGTTCGTGAGCAGCCATAAAAAGATGAATCCCATCAGCAATCAGCAGTTCCAGTTGACGATTTAATGAAGCTCGTGCTTTATGATCCAGACCGGTATATGGATTATCTAAAAGTAATATCTCAGGCTTTTTAATCAGGGCAAGTGCGATCATCAGGCGACGGCTTTGTCCGTTGGATAGCTGCACAAAAGTCTGATCGAGCAGGCGGGTCAGATTCATTTTTTCGGCAGCTTCTTCGGCTGCCGTACTATTGCCATCGGCAGCTTGCAGTAAAATTTCACGGGTAGTTTGAATTCCCTCCTGCTCTGCAGCCTGATAGCGACGCTGATAGTATAAATCCTGAATAAATTCAGAAGGTATTTTCACCTCCTGCGGCACGTATGCCATATAATCCGATATAGATTTTCGGTATCCGGACTCCTCTTTACGAACCTCTAATTGCGGGAACTTAATTTTAGCTCCCGGCATAAAAAGTATGCCTGCCAATGTTTTCAAAAAGCTGGTTTTTCCGCTGCCGGTCGGACCGGTTACGCACCACTGCCGGCCCGCTTTCCAGTCCAGGCTGATCGCATCCTGCAACTGTTTGCCTCCTCTTTTCAATATCAGATTTTCTATTTCTGCTATCAGTAAATCCACCTGTTTAGTTTTTAATTAGTAACTCACCTCCTAATTGGATTATTAGCTCTTTTCTAAAAAATCTGCAATCAGCTTGTTTACCCGCTCCGGTGACTGGCGGTTGGGCCAGTGACCGTGATTTTTAAGTTCAACCAACTCCGCTGACTCAATCAGCTCCACAGCCCGGCGCGAAAACTTGTGGTGTATTGCTTTGTCTTTATCCCCATGAATAAAGAGAGCCGGACATTTTATTTTGTGTAAATCTGGCGTAAAGTCGATCTTCATTTTCAAAAACCCAATCGCTTTATTTTGCCAGTCGGAAGTGCTGACTCCATTAATTTCAGCTTCCTGCAAAATCTCTTCATAAACAGCATCAACATCATCCGGCATCTTATCAAAAAATAAATTCAGCGACTTACGCGCAAACTTCTCGTTCTTAAAAAGAAAACCAAGAATCCATGAAACTAATTTTTGCGACTTAAATAACAGCCAAAAAAACTGATGCTCGCCCGGTCGGTATTGAAGGATTCCGGCCGGTGCTACCGCCACAAAACTCCGAACTCTCTCCGGGTATTTTATGGCATAGGCCATAGCCACCCCGCCTCCCATCGACAAGCCAACCAGCCGGATCTTGTCCAACTGAAAATGCTCTACAACTGTGTCAACACACTTCATCAGACAGTCATGGTCTGCTATTGTTTTCCAGGGAGTGCTTTTTCCCTGTTTGGGCCAGTCGAGCGCAAACACGCAGTATTTTTCTGCCAGCACCGGAATCAGATACCTCCAACTCACCAAAGCATTATCGAGCCCGGCACCACTCAAAAGAATGACAGCATCGCCTTGCTCTCCTGCGGTTATCACATGCAGTCTGCCTTCGGGTAGCTCAATAAAGTTAGATTTCATCTTTACAGTATTTATCGGGCAGTTTTTAAAGCTTCATCTACAGCCGTTAAAAGTGGTTTTTCAGAAAGTGTGCTGCCCACTGCGTTTTTCATCCAAAGCTGAGGCACTACCCTTCCCTGTGTAAAAATTCGCTCAAACTCTGCTGCAAAGTTCTTACCTTTCATCTGCTGCTCCAGCTGGAAAGCGATCAGGTGTCCAACCGGATAGTAAGCCAGATAGAGCGGATAATCAATCATATGCGAATAAACAGCCAGAATCGTTTCATCTTTATCTCCCAGGATACCAGCAAAAAACTCATTCCACACCTTTTGTGCTTCTGCAATAACCGCCTCCTTCAGCTGCGCGGGGCTTGCTTTAGGATTGTTGTACATCCACTCCCAGACTGCGATATCCACCAGTGCCACGCCCATAATTTCACAGGCATTCCAGAAAGTATCGAGGGTGAGCATGGCATCGCTGTTGGAATTGTTTTGGTGAAAACCAAGAAGTTTCAAGTCCTGTTTCTGAAACAAAAAAGCAGCAGCTTCAGTAAAAGCATTGTTCGGCACACCGCTCAACATCCAGTAATCCACATCATTCATCGTGATGGTCTGCTCCACATTGTGACCAAATTCATGCACAGCAATATTGTAGCCTTTATAATCCATTCCGGCCTCGCCAATACGCGTACGCAGGTGCGACTTACTACCTTTCATGGCAGAACCCCAGGCGTGCCCGGCGCCGATGGAAGGGTCCACCTGAATCAGTGATGCTATCTCCGTAGCCTTATTTGTCGGCCAGCCCAGTTTAACCAGAATATTAGATAAATCCCTCTCCAGCGCAGCCGGATTTGGATATTTCGCCCCGGTTAGCCGGTCTAAATAATCCTCTGAAATGGCCCCCCGGCCTTTAAACCCGTCATACCATATATCATAAGGGCGCAACTCCCGCCCCAGTCTGGACTGAATCAGCGAAGCCACCTCATTCACCTGTTGGGAGGAGAGCATTGATCTGAAAATTTCCCGGATATCTTCTAAGGGAATCTCCATCTGTTGCTCAAAGTTTCTGCGGATTGCCGTGGAGCCTTCACCCAAATACTTATCCACCTCCAGTTCCGCAAAAAAGTTAGATTGAAGCACCTGGTATCGAAGCTCAGACTCCGGTGTTCCCGGCTGCTCCATCCCCTCCCTGATAATAGTATTTTGAAAAGGATTCCAGTCATAATCGCCACTGTTAATCACTTCTAACGGAATGGTCTGATCAATAATCCGCTGCATCACTCGGTACACCATCTCCTGCTTTTCAAACCCGCGCAAACTATCCGCATAATTTGATTTCAACTCATCGCGCAGTCCCCAGTGGGTTATCAGTTTCATCCCTTCGGGGAAAAGCTTTTCACCGGCATCATTCAGCAAATGCCCCATATAAATATTGTAGTTGGAGATATAATTGTCAGCATCGGACAGGATGCGGGCAGAATTTTGGACCAGTGAAGCGGGCACTCTCTCTGTGAAACGGTCACCCATGCGTGCAAAAGCCCACTCTTTTCTGCTCCACCCGGCACCCAGCTCTGTCTTCTCATTCAGGCTGTAAGCCGGAAAATTGAGTGCGGTGATAAAAGCAATTTTATTCTTGTAAAAATCGTCGGTTAAATGCGCCGAAACATCATAACCCGCAAAAATCAGGTCAACCGGTGTACTCTCTCTGCCAGTCAGCTGCACCGGCTCTTTCAATCGCACATCGATCTCATTCATCATACCGTGCAGCACTTCAAAATTATCCTGCAGTCGCAAAAAAAGCAGTTCGAGCTCCTGCGAATCTGTAATAAAGTTCTCCTGACAGAAGTTCTTAAAATCATCGATATCACCATCCTGTTTGTGCCATAAATCAGCTACCTGATTTAAGCCGCGTTCCAGCCGAAACTGATGCGCAGCATCTGCATCTGCCAGCAAATTATTCATTACCTTACTGAGAGCCGATGCCGGCAAGTTTTGCTCTTTACTGCTCTCCCGACTTTCGGAATTCTGCATACAGGATATAAAAAGGAGTACGAAAACAAGGATCAGACTTATATTTTTCTTCATAGGAAATAAATTTTCGGGAATCAGTGTAAAACGCAAAGTTACAAAATTTTGTTTATCTCCGGGGCCGACAGCAAATTTAATCCACTCTCTTATTCGATTTTAACAAAAGTGCTTCTAAAGATTCAGCTTTAGCTAAAAGAGAGAGAGTTTAACAACAACTGTCAAACTCTCTCTCGCTATTTAATTTACACAAACTACTTCATTCTATTCTAAAATCATGGCAACATATTCCCCCTCGTTGTTATAGCCTTTATCCATCAGTCGCAGGTAATCCACTTCACTTTCATTGCCTTCCAAAAAGAGTTTGTCGGTTCTGAAATAATCAAAAGGTTTCTCTTTGTAGCCCAGGTAATAATTAACCTTTAATACTGCCGGACTGGCGGTGAGACTGAAGATTTTCGCTTTAGGGAAACGCTTTTTTGAAAGCATTACAATTTCTGTTTTTAAGGTGCGCAGCAAACCCTTACCGCGATATTTCGGACGAATGATCAAAGCGGTGTTGGACACATACAAATCGTGATACCAAACCTCCAGACAGGAAAACCCGGCCCACTCGCCGCTGTTTTATCGATGATAATCACAGCAAAGCCTTCGTTTATTTTTCTTTTCAAATAACCTACCGTACGATCAACGATACCGGTTTTTCTCTCTTTGGCCGATAGGTTGATCTCTTTAATAATATCGTGCAGATAGATAAAATCTGCCTTTGTAGCCACACGTGCTTCAAAGTTATCTACTTCCGGAAGCAGTACCGGGGTTTTTTGAAATATATTTATATTGAAATTTCTCATTATTGTTGTTTTTATTTCAGATTGCCGGGCAATCATTTGATGTTTGTTACTTATTTTATTTTCTACCGGGCCTTTCATCCGGAGCTTATGCATCTAACAAGTTGGGCACACAATTGTTTGCATATACATACAAAATCGAGTGTTAAACTTCGAAAACACGCTATTTTATGTATTTTTATTCACACAAACACCTATTTGTGCATAAATCTGCTCTTTGCAACACCTAATTTTTACAGGCTAGTATGTATTGAGGTCAGTACGTCTAAAGGCAGAGATATAGATTGGCAGTTAACCTTGTTGAAGTTGGAAGTAAGCCGGAATTCAGATGGAATAAAAAGAAGTTCTGCCTTTCAGGCAGTGATTAGCAGACAGTGCAAGGCCGTGGGTCGATGACCCACGGTTATCAAAATTTAGCCTTTCAGGCTGAGGGTTGGGTGCGGTTAATTGATTATTGGGCTAAAGCCCGGGTAAAATCATCCGCTGCTGAACCCCGACTTGAAAGTCGGGGCTATTGAGGGTGCGGTTGAAAGACTGTAGTGGGTTGGTTAAGAAAACTTTGGCAAAGTCAGAGCGATTATCAAGATTTTACGCACCAGCCAATATACCATTATACATATTATACTAATTTACCAAGACTGACGACTTCAAGTTCGGCTGCACAGTAATGACAGCACTAAATTAAATATAGAAATCAAACATTTTGATATAAAAATGTAAACCGAATTAGATAATCATTTGAAAGAGTCTTCAGATAGAGGCATTTTCAAATTGATTTATTCTCACATTTTCACATTACCTTTTGTGGCAAAAGATTTCTTTGTTCTGCCCACTGAGCAGTAATTAGCAGACAGCGCAAGGCCTTGGGTCAATGACCCACGGTTATCAAAATTTAGCCCTTCGGGCTGAGGGTTGAGTGCGGTTAATTGATTATTGGGCTAAAGCCCGGGTACAATCATCCGCTGCTGAACCCCGACTTGAAAGTCGGGGCTATTGAGGGTGCGGTTGAAAGACTGTAGTGGGTTGGTTAAGAAAACTTTGGCAAAGTCAGAGCGATTATCAAGATTTTACGCACCAGCCAATATACCATTATACATATTATACTAATTTACCAAGACTGACGACTTCAAGTTCGGCTAAAGTAAGGAGAAGCAGCTATTTGTCTAAGATCCACCTATTGCAGTTGATAAAAACACGAATATAACTTTTTATATTGTATCTTTGTTGGAGACTATGCAAGGGATTGTTCTTCATTTTACATATATCATACACTCCCTTTTATCATTTTTTTCTAAACCTACAGAAGTCAACACAAGTTTTTGTATGGTTTGGATTAAACCATCTATTTATATTAAATTCTATTATGAAAAAACTATTACTCAGTGCGCTGTCACTTCTTTTGACATTTTCAGCTGTTTCACAAGAAAAGATTGTCTCTTTTGATTATCAAAACAACATTTTCAACAACCGTCAGGAGTTACCTGAAAATGAATATTTTACTATTCAAGGCACAATGCCTGATAATGTCAATATTGTTCAGGTCTTCATTTACAAAAACAGAAAAAGCGGAAAAGCTTTATACAATTATACCTGGAGACGCCCCTTAGGGAATCTATCTGAATCTTTTAATATTCCTGTAACTTATAAATTAAGACACAACAGCGAATATGATTTTGAAATCAACTATTACAGCCCCGTTAGTAATCAGGGAAAACAAGCCTTAAAAGAGAGCATTGAAGATAAGCTGACAGCTTATTTGAGTGCTGCGTTTGATGTAACCAACAAGAAAATCTCTTTAGAAACCAATGTAAATAAAATGATCAAAGAGATGAATCAGATTGTTGAAACCACCTTAACCTATTATGAAAGCTCGCTACCGGGAGAATTTACCGGATTTTCTGACATTGTTAAAAATCTGCTTAAATCAGCAAACAACACGAAGATGAAGCAGGTATATTTTGAATTTGATCCGCTGGCACACACAGGCAATGAGTGGAGCAAATACTCAAAAAACATAGAACAGGAGATAATAGAAGCGGCTTTGAGCGAGATTGAACCTTACTTAGAGCGCCAAATGAACACACTGCTTGATCAACGGCTTGTTATTCAGCACCCCACTGAAAAATCCTTTAACACAATTGCTGTAAACGCAGGTTATGGAGCTACTTATCTTTCTGGTAATTTTGACAATTTAGATTATGACCGCGGCTCATTTTTATTCGGTTTATCTTTCCCTTTAGGCAATTATAACCGCAATAAGTTCTTAGGTAACTCTTCTATTTCTGTAGGGGTATTTTTGAATAATTTTGAAACAGCTGATGGAGTAAGTTTAACAGGACCGATTTTCAATCGCCCTTACTTTATTGGCTATGGCTATAAATTCCTGCATATTTTCAGAGCTCAGGTAGGTGCCGTGGCTTTGTCTGCACAAAACAACCAGGATCTAAGAACCTCTGAAATTATGATACGCCCCTTTGTTGGAGTCAGTGCAGAGATTAACCTGTGGCTCGGATTTGACAGAAAGAGAAAGTAAGTTTTGAAAAGCTAACTTATCCGGGGAAGTTATTTCTGAGTTTATCCAGGCTTATTCTTTATTGACACATAGTTCACATAGTATCTTAATTAAAACAGCATTTTGCAAGCTATAAAGTTTGTTTTCGAGAACATAGAGAAAAATATCTTCGATATTTTTGTCGGCAAATTCAACAAACCAATTCGATATTAAAATCTGGACGCTTCAATATACAATATCTCTGCTGCATTATAACATCAGGTGCAGTGATCCGGAGCTTATGGATAGAACAGGGATTATATTTAAGATTTAATTAATTACTCCAATTAGATGCTAATGCCCTTTCAGGGCTTGATGTGCTTACTTTTTTCTTCACCGGGCGTTGTCCGGTGCTGAATTTTGACGGGCTTTCAGCCCTTAATAATGCAATATAATAGACTCGTCCGGAATTATATTTTTCACATATTTTCTTCTGCCAATTCTAAATAACAGAATTATGTTAAAAGTCCGGACGTTTTCTACTAGAAGATATCTCCCAATAAGAAATTACAGACAACACCTTTAAAATTAAAAAGCTCCTTTTGAGATCTCAAAAGGAGCTTTTTAATTCGTCGGGATGAGAGGACTCGAACCTCCGACCTCGACGTCCCGAACGTAGCGCGCTACCAACTGTGCTACATCCCGATCGTTATTTCGGGTGCAAAATTACAAATTATTTCAATATCTGCAAAAGCAAAGTGAATATTATTTGATTTTCCTCCCATTTTCTGAATTAAAAATTGTCTTCTTCAGAAATGGCTCTGTTTAAATATGAAAAGCTTTACAGCTTTTTGTATCTTTGCAAAGTATATTTTTAAAAACCTACAAAAAATGATTCAAAAC
>CAYPPC010000025.1:16265-17422 GCA_964412435.1 uncultured Paludibacter sp. | reverse complement strand
AAACCACGCCTGCCTCTTCAATCAGCATCGACGGGTTGTGTTCGTAATCGTAAGCCACGTTGGAGGCCCAGATTTGTTTCGCTTCCCGGCCTTGGGCAGAATAGCAAACTACGCTGTCCTGCATGGTTTTGGCATAAACACGTGTGCCGTCCTTCGAAATCCCGATGCTTTCGCGCACCATCGAGGCTTTGCTACGCCAGATGCTTTTTCCGGAGGCGAGATCGATAGCGGTCATTGCGCGCTCCGGATCAACAACGAAGATTTTACCCTCACCCTTCACGGGCCAGACGGCCGCCGGAGAGTAGTGAATAGCTTTGATGCCGTTGGTCCAGCGCCAGCGTTCCTGCCCGGTGTTTTTGTCTAAAGCGTACAAATTAGTATCCCAGGCTCCAAAAACGACCAAGTCGTTAGTCAGCAAAGGCTTGGTTTCGACGTAGTTTTTCAATTCGCAAAACCTCCAGATTTCCTTTCCGTTTTTTATATCAATAGCCCGAAAACAGCCGTCACTACCGCCGATATAAGCGATGCTGTTCTCAATTGTTACCGCACCCAGCACCGGTTCGTTGGTTTGAACTGTCCAGAGTAGACTGCCTTTTTTGGCATTTAGTCCATAAATGTTTTTATCGGCTGAGCCGAAAACAACAATATCATTCTCCACGGCTGGCATGCCTAAAATGCGATTACCGCTTGTAAACTCCCAAATCTTTTTCCCGTTTTTGAGTTTGTAGGCACCCATTCTGCCCAAATCATCTCCAATCAGCACCATTTTGCCGTAAGGCACCGGCGAACTATAAATACTGGCTTCATTCTGTTTGAACCATTTACGCTTTACCTTCGGAAATTCGGTATTTACCGACATGTCAGGATATTTATCAGGACTTCCAACTGCATCATAATACTTCTCTTTCATGGAGAGTCCGGCCCAATATTCCGGCTCACCACCAATTTTTTGCTCATAAACTAAGATGCTGTCTGGTGTGATGTCGTAAATGGTATAACCGCCAACTGGATCTTTGGCTCGCAGATTCGAGCGATTAATCAGTCCGGGAATGCCGTCGATATTCCGTGTTCTTCCCCACTCAAGGTTCTCTCTCCCATATCCTGTTAGATTTGTCCGGGGAGCATCGCCTTTATAAGAGACGATGGCCAGTGTCCGT
>CAYPPC010000025.1:0-16255 GCA_964412435.1 uncultured Paludibacter sp. | reverse complement strand
GTGGTAGTGCCCGCCTACGAAAGTGCGGATATTCCATTCGCGCACGGCATCAGTAACTTCGTACCAGTTGTCCACGTCGCCGTATTGCAGCGGATAGTGGGTAGCGAGAATTACCGGTTTCTCTTTACTAATTTTGCTCAGCTCATCCTGTAACCAAGCAATATCCTGGGCTGCTACGTGTCCGTCAGCCATGCGGATAATCGGCCCGGTATTGAAACCAAGAAACTGCACGCCTTTGTGTTCAAAATTGAAACGCTCGCTACCAAATACACGACCAAAATCGGTGCATGCTGAAGCTGACCACTTGGTTTCGTGATTGCCGGCAATGGCGTAGTATTTTACGTTCAGTTGATCTAAAATCTCCTTCGCTTTTTCGAGCGAAGCGCGGTCGCCGGTTTCGGTCAAATCGCCGGTTACCAGTACGAAATCGATGTTTGGGGTGGCGTTAATCTGTTTTACTGAGTTCTCTAAATCTTCCGCAGAAGAGCCTCTCTCCTGAATATGCGTATCGGTCAACAGCGCAAAGCGAAACGGTTCCACCGCGAAAAGCAACGGAACAGCCAGAAGAGTGATAAACAGCGTAAGTATTATTTTATAATATCTCATAGTGTCTCAATTTTATTCTTCGTAAAGCAGATAAGGTTTTCGTTGCTTTTTGAAAAACTCCACATCCTCCTGCCAGCTTGCACGAATTTGTTCAGCTGATTTTCCCTCCTTAATCATTTGCCGAATCTGGTCGTTGCCAGCCAGCAACTCAAAAAATGGCCTGAAAAAATGATCCCCCAGGTTCAAATTGTTGTAAGCATCAATAATATAGCTGAAGTCAATCCCTTTTTCCCAAATTTCCTCATCCGATAAATGACTTAGATCCACACCGTAGCACTTTTTGTTCAGTTGTGGCGGAAATTTTGCTCCCGGCACGCTGCGTGGGGTAAAGCTGAAATCGTAACCTTGCATATTGGGGTGCCCGTAAACCAAAAAAGGTTTGTCAGTACCGCGCCCCAGACTCACCGGTGTTGCTTCAAAAAAGCAGGTGGAAGGGTAGAGGTAGATCGATTTCATATTGGGTAAATTGGGCGAAGGCGGAATGGGCAGCTCATAACGCGTTTGATGCGTGTAGTTTTTACAGGGAATCACCGTTACATCGCACTGGCGGGAAGCCGGAAGCCAGCGTTCGCCGTTAGTCATCAATGCAATTTCACCCAAAGTCATGCCGTGAACTGTAGGAATAGGTAGCCAGCCCACTCCTGATTTGAACTTCATATCCAGAATAGGACCATCCACATAAAATCCATTGGGATTGGGGCGATCGAGAACCAGCATTTTACGGTTAAACTCAGCGCAGGCGTCCATCAGTTTGACCATGCTCACATAATAGGTGTAGAACCGCAGCCCCACATCCTGAATATCTACCACCAAAATATCAAATTTACGCATATTGGCATCACCTGGTCGACCCAAATCACCATCATAAAGCGAAAGTATTTGTACACCGGTTTTCTCATCTACAGAACTACCAACCCGTTCGCCTGCATCGGCAGTGCCTCTAAAACCGTGTTCCGGTGAGAAAATAGCTACTACATTAATTTTATTTTCCAGCAGAATATCAAGCGTGTGTTTGTTGCCAACCATGCCGGTATGGTTGGAAAAAATAGCGACACGTTTGTTTTTGAGAATAGGAAGGTAGGCCTTCGTTTGTTCAGCGCCAACGATGACCCGGGCTTCTTTTTGTGCAGAGATAGGAGTTGCGATAAAAAAAAGCAGAATTAAGGTGTAAAAAGCTGTGTTTCTCATATCTGCTAACAAAAATAAGATAAATTTGCGTGAGTTTCAGGAAATATCAGATTTTAACACCCTTGTTTTGGCTAATTTAACAAGATAAACAGAAAGCCTGATTTGTGTTTTCGTTTTGCGCTGTTTGTGTCAGTATAAATTCTTTTTGACATCTATTTTAGAATAAATATTGCAAATTGATAAAAGAGTGGCCGGGAAAGAAAAAGGGCTCCCGACCGGAGCCCTTTTAGCTTAAAATTATGTTGCGATTAATTTAAGATATCGACATAAACCTGGCCGGCTTCATAGCGAATTACCTCCACCTCGGTTCCTTTTTCAATGAAAGTACCGAAAATAGATACCGCATCATAAGTTTTGTTGTCAACTTTAACTTTGCCCGAAGGGCGAAGTACGGTTGAAGTAACGCCGGTTTTACCCACTACGGCTGCCGGTTTAGAAGATACGCCGAGGTATCCCTCCTTATTGTCAAGGGTGGTTTCGAGGGCCAGTTTGCGGAAAATTCCGCGGGTTCCTATTTTTTGCGTCAGATATATTATGGCTCCGAAACTAAGTGTGAGGCCTGCAGTAACAGTAAGAACTGCAGTGCCGGCGTCAACGGGAGTAACCTGACCAAAGTTAAATCTTACATTATCCAACAGACTGAGCAGCAATCCGCTGACGGCAAACAAAATTCCCAGAATACCGGGTATCCCGAAACCGGGTATGACGAAAATTTCCAGGGCTATTAGTGTTAGTCCGATTATAAACAGCAAAATTTCCCAGTGCTCGGCCAGACCGTCGATATAAAGCGGAGCAAAATAGAGCACGGCAGCCGTGATGGATACCACCAGCGGAAAGCCCACGCCGGGTGTCTGCAGCTCGAAGTAAATTCCGCCAATAATAAGCATAATCAAAATACCCTGGAAAATGGGACTCATTAAAAATCCTTTAATATTGTCCCAGGTAGTGGGTTTAAACTTCACCAGCTCATATTCACGATCGCCAATTTCACTGCGAATAACCTCCCGGATATTTCCGACGATTCCGTCACAATAGTTGTGTGCGAGGGCCTCTTCAGCTGTGAAAGTAAGCACTTTTCCAGAGTCCGTAACGTGTTGTATATGATGTCGTTCATCCACCATGGCTTCAGCAATCAGGGGGTCACGTTTCCATTTGTAAATAGTGTCGTTTCCGCTTACAATGGTGTCTTTGCCATGCGCTTCAGCGGTTGCGCGCATGGTGGCCCGCATATAAGATTGGTATTTATCGGGCATTTTTTGCCCGGTAGCATCCACGACCGAAGCTGCGCCTATCGTGCCGCTTTTGCGCATATAAATTTTATCACATGCAATGGAGATAAGAGCTCCGGCCGAAGCGGCGTTGTTATCGATGAAAACAATGACAGGAATCTCGCTGTTCAAAATTTTGGTGCGGATGGAGTCAGCGAAGCTTACTTCTCCGCCATAGGTATTCATCTCGATGATAATCTTCTCAGCATCAAGCTCTTTGGCCTCTTCAAAACCACGTTGGATGTAGAGCCAGGTAGTACTGCTCACGTTCTTTTTCAGATCAATGGAAAAGATGAGCGGTTTGGCTTGGTTATTGCTGTAAATATTACCATTGAGGAAAAGGTTAATTAGCAGAAGTGTTAATATTGTTGAAATTTTTCTCATAAGATGAATGTTTTTCTACAAATATAGACAAAGTTGTCCTTTTTGTTGTATATTTGTAGCGAAGATAGTGAATATTTTCGAAAAAAGAGTTCTTTTATAAAATGCTTATTCAGTATAGATAACTGACAATCACGTTGTTCTCATGCTTTAAGCAGGAGAACTTTTTTCAAAAGGATTCGTTTTAGCATAGTTACTCACACACAAAAACAACTAAAATGAAAGACAACCAATTTGAAAATGATTTAGTAGCGCTTCAAAACAACATGAGAAATTTTGCTTTCTCATTAACGCTCAATCGTGATGACGCAGAAGATCTGCTTCAGGAGACTACATTGAAAGTGTTGGATAACCAGGATAAGTTCAAAGACAATGTGAACTTCAAAGGTTGGGTTCTGACAATTATGAAAAATATTTTTATAAATAATTATCGTAAAATTGTTAGAAATCAGACTGTTTTTGACAGAACCGAAGATTTACACCATTTGAATTTACCTCAAAACTCCGGTTTTGAGACTCCGGATGGTTCTTTCTCCGCAGGAGAAATCAGAAATAGCATTAACTCTTTTTCTGATGAATACAGAATTCCGTTCTCGATGCACATTCAAGGTTACAAGTATGAAGAGATTGCGCAAACGATGAACTTACCTATTGGAACAGTAAAGAGTAGAATCTTTCTGGCCCGTAAAAGATTACAGGAGCAGCTTAAAGATTATAAGTAATTTATAAGGAAAGAAATTAGGAAAAAGGACAGCATCCCGAGGGAAGCTGTCCTTTTCTTTTTTTTTACCGATTTGGGTTTAATTTATCTTCAATGCTATATTGTTCATTCGAAGTGGCGATACCGGTGAGTCCGGCTGCGATTCGCGAAGCTGTACCGAATGTGTGCGCTCCTTAGTCAGCGGGAATGCAGGAAGCTGCATTTCGTATACTTTCCACTCTGTAAGCGGAGTGAAGCTGAATTGCAGATGCTCTTCAAAGCGGTTGAAGTGCTTGATAACCAGCTGGTTTTTCCCTTTTTTAAGGGGCAGTATTACTTGCTCGCTGTGGTAGTCAGGGCGTTCGGGCAGACAGTGCGCAGTTACGTACTTGCCGTTAAGCAAAATATAGACTCCATTCCCGCTGCCAATTTCTACCGCTATATTTTGAGCCAGATCAGACTCAATCTCTTGCAGAAAAACATAGCTGCCACGATGGTTGATGGGAACAAAAAGTTTTTCCCCGAAGGGGAAATTGACTATCTCGTGCCAGGCTCTCGCCTTGACCGGATTTCTGTAATTGAGTAACTCTTTATAATCCAGAGTCGGAAACTCCTGTTCTGTATTGACAGCTGCGCTGTTTTCATAAGGAAGTGTTCCAAACACTCCGCTGCCACGTTGAACCAGTAGTTTGCCCCATTTAACCGAGTTGGTTTTTGCTCTCTCCATGCGTGTGGAATTTGCTTCCAGACGCACTGTTTTTTCTGTGCCATCCACAGAAATGTTAATCTCTTTTCCGTTTTCAAGTTCGCTAAAACTGATTTTAGGACGAATCGTTTTAGCTCTAGAGCTGAAGTCCCAGTTGTAGGCGGTCAGACTTTTGAAACCGCAGTAATAGTCGAGGCTGGAATGCCCGAATGAAGGAGTAGCTTTTTCTGCAGTCAATAGCGTTTTAGCAGGCATAACTTTTTCAGGCAGCACCTTAAATCCATTTTTGAAGCTTACTTCAACCACCGGAAAAGGGCTTACTGATTTTAACTGTACATCACTAAGCTTAATGTGGATGGTATTCGGTATTCTCCCGGCAGAAATAGCAACGGCATCACCTGTACTAAGAATACGTGCAGATAAAACCTGGCCCTGAATGTTTTCCAGTTGAATATCCCGTACATTTTTGTTGGCAAAGAGATAGAGTTTATCCCCTTTTGTGGTGATGTCGCCGTCACGGTCGCCCTGTGGAAGCGGGTTGGCTTTTGCTGCGTAAATGGCGTCGCTGTTGGCGGCTATCCAGCTGCCCATTTTTTGCAGAACCTCTGCTTCAAATTCCACAATGGAGCCGTCGCCGCGCGGACCGATATTGAGCAGATAATTACCGCCATGGGCAACTACCTGCACCAGACTGTTGAGCTTTTCGTTGACTTTATCCTCTACATTGCCACGCTTTTGCCAGGATCGGTAACTCCAGGTTTCATCAAACATCGATGCTGCCGTTTGCCAGGGTGTATCCATTTTACAATCGGGGTATTCGTTATCCGGCATCACGCTGAAATCAACATGGTTGTTGCCCAAACGACCACTAATCATACACTGTGGTTGCAGGCGGTTGACCAGATCATAAAGTCCCTTGCTTTGCTCGGGTGTTAGCGAACCCATATCGAACCAAATTTCAGAAATTGGCCCGTAGTTGGTCATAATTTCCTCCACCTGCTTCAGATTAAACTCGTAATGTTGCGGTGTGAGCGGATCGGCATTGTGGCTGGAGATGGGATAGGCGTAGGGATAATTCCAGTCGATCAGCGAATAATAGACTGCGAAATCAATTCCACCTCGTGCACATGCTTCGGCGAGCTCTTTCATCAGGTCACGCTTGTAGGGTGTTGCATCCACGATGTTGAATTTGGTGTATTTTGAATGATACATGCAAAAACCGTCGTGGTGCTTCGAGGTAATTACAATGGAGCGCATACCGGCCGCTTTTGCCAGGGCTACAACCTCATCGGCATCCCACTTTTCAGGATTAAATGTGCGGGATGTGTTGGCATACCAGTCGCTAAAAATCCCTGCAAACGATTGGATCTGCTCGCTGTAACCGCGTTCCACCGGCTTGCCGTCGTACACACCGCCATATTCGGAGTAGATGCCGAAGTGGATAAACATCGAGAATTTCTGATCGAGCCATTTTTGCGATGGCTTTTGCTGCGCCGAAACCAATCCGGCAAAAAGCAGTAGTAGGGTGAAGAGGCGTAGTTTCATAATACTTAAAAGCCCCCTAAATCCCCCGCAAGGGGACTTCCCGACTTGTTGGGGGCTGTCGGTTTTGTTAATAAATTACATGAGTGAACTTACTCATGGGTGTTTTATGGTTCTATATTTAATGTGAGAATCAGCTTATGAGTGTAGATAAAGTCAGAGTAGAATCAATGGAAACCACAGTCCTTTAAATCAGCACGCTTTGAAAGTCCCCTTTGGGGGATTTAGGGGCTTCTATTGGCTAATTAGCTTTGCATAATCTCTTCAAGCGCATACACCAACCTTGTTTGTGCTCCTTCCTGTGAGCCGAAGAAAGATTTGTTGATAACGCCCTCTTTGTCGATTAAGAGCCAGTGTGGTGTGCCTTCGCACTCAAATTTCTCGTAATTCTCTTTGCCGTAGTCGAAATGAATGGGATAAGGCAGCGTTTTGTCGGTAAAGATACCGAGTATTTCATCTTTCGTCACTTCGATAGGGCCAAAATTGCTGTGAACAGCTACTACGTTAAGACCTTCGAACTCCTGTAAAAAGTCATATGCCAGGGGAATGGCTCTGCCTACACAGCCGAGACACTGAATATTAAAAAACAGCACCAGGAATGGTTTCCCGGCATATTCTTCCATTAAGTTGAGCTGGTCACCATCGAGGGTTTTAACCAAAAACTTATCAATCTTTTTCTCCATATTCAAAATTTATTATTGTTTTCTTTGTTGTAATTCTTTGAGTTACAAAGATACAACTTTGTTTGCTGAGTTGAAAGAGGGGGGGGAGGCGGGATTTTATCGGCAAAAAGAAAGTTTGATGGCCTAAGTGTAAGAATAATAAAGCTCCGGCAATACGAACCGTTTGCAGGAGCTTTGTTGGAAATGACTTGTTTGATGTTATATCACCGTCTCAACTTAAGAGTCCAAAAAACACATTGGCTATAAGAGCAGCTAATGTGAAAACAAACATCATAAGGCTTATTTTGTCTAATTCTTTCGTTTTAACCCAACGAAAAATAATCATCCCCAAAAAGATAAGAAAGTAGCTTAGCATAACCCATTTCTGCGGAATATAACTTCGATTCTCCCTGTAAAGATTAATAAACGATACTAATAAGTTGGTAAACACTAAACTCCAGCTAATGCCGATTGCAATTTTGTCATAAATTTTCATAATGGTATTCTTCTAAAGTATTAACTGATTTATATCCTGAGGATTTAAGTTGTTTTTTTGCTAATTAATTACCTGAACTTCTAATAAGAGTTTTTCAAACTACTCCACTTTATTCTCTTTTTCATGATTGTTTTTAGATACATTATATTTGTCAGAGTAGAACTTTTTACTTATTCCATAGTCTGAAAAGGTAAACATAACAAACCAAACCGATATAAAAATCAGTGAGATTCTATGTTCTTCTTTATTAATCAGGTTGGTGTAACCAAATTTAATTAGAAGCAGTACTACAAATAACAACATAGCTATGGTTCCGGTCAACACTCCTGCTGTTAATGATTTTTTGCTTAAATTGCTCATAGTATGTTTGTGTCGGTGGAGTTTCAGTTGATAATTGAAGTTAGAATGTTGTTGTTTGTGTTAACTTGTTTTGCAAATATAAAAATAGAAATCAGAACTATTAGAAGAATTTGTGAGTAAACCCAGAACAAGAGATGTTTTTTTAGAGCCTTCCCCTGCGTTGTTATCCAAGCTCTGTTTGATAAATGATTATATTGTTCTGCCCTCCGGGCAGTAATCATAGAGGGGTAGTTTCACCGCGGGTCGTTGACTCACGGTTATCAAAGTTGAGCCCTTTGGGCTATAGGTTTTATTTTGAATTTATTCAAAATAAAACTCAACACTCCTATATATTATGAGTAAAAGTAAAATAGCGTGAAAGTCCTGAAAGGACTTGATTTTGATAACCTCTGGCCAACGGCCAGAGGGATAAATACTTTAATCAAAATTTCTGCCCGTAGGGCAGGACTTATGCGTTATAAAGAAGTCGATTAGACACTTAATATAAAACAGGTTTGTTGAATTTACCGACAAAAATATTGAAAGTGTTTTTCTTGCTGTTCTCGAGAATGAAATTTGTGTTTCGCCCCATGTCTATGCATTTAGAAATCTTTGTGTCAATAAAAATAAGTTTATGTAGGTTCAGAATATGAAAAAAACACTTTCAGGCTAATGTCTAAAAGTGTTTTTTACAATTAAATTTGTTTGAAGCTATTCAATCAAAATACCCCGAATGCTATAACCGTAATGTTTATACTGAGCATTGGTTAATATAATCCGATAACTGATGTCTAAACCGGTGCACCAGGCTCTTTTAGCATCAAATTCATCTGCCCAGAACCGGGTCATGTCGTTTATCTGGAAAAAGATATTGTTTGGGGAGTAGTAACCAGCCGGTTGAGCTGAGAATCCGGAGCTATTATTGGTGTGCTGGTCTTTGCTGGGTGCCCCTACAGCTACGTAAGAGCGCCAGTTTGTTGTGGATGCCATCGATTTTGCAACTGTTTTGCTCACTTTCTCTTCCGGATAGAAGGCGTGTCCGTTTGTAAAGAGGAAATCTTCTAAAAACTCCCAATCCTCTTTAGCAGGCAGGCGCCAGCCTTCCGGCAAAACTTCCCGCTCATCTGTAGCGGCATACCAGGTGTAAAGTCTGCCATAAGTTTGAGCATTCTCTTCATCCCGCTTATATGCCCATTGAAAAATTTTTGTTTCATCATTATCTAAATCAGCTTCAGTGGTAGTTTCAATTTGATCTCCATTTCGGAATGTTGTTGTTTTTAAGTTCTCAGCCATCCATATTTGATTACCAATTTTGACAGTGGGATAATGATTTCCGTCATTGTCCTTGCATTCAACAAATTCAAAGTTGATTGTTTTGGAGCTTTTGGGACGATCTGCCACAATGGAAGAGTGGTCGCCGTTAAAACCGGTGAAAATAAGGTGTTCATAGGAGTTGTAGGGCATGGTAACACTGTTTGAAGGTGCTTTTTGAATGCTTGCAGGTAACTGTTTCATACCATTATAGTGTATAGCGGGGGTTGTATTGCTTGTAGCCAAACTGATTATCTTTGATGTGTAACTGTATTCATTGCCTGATACCTTTATTAAATAGATGCCTGCGGGAAGGTTTATTTCAAAGAAGGGCTGACTTTCTTCTACTTCCATCTGTGTTTCTGTGATTTTCTTGCCCGTTAAATCATAAACAGCAATCTCCGTAATACCTGCATTTTTTGCCGGAAAGGTGAGTGTAGCATGGTTTAACATAGGGTTGGGAAAAACTTGTGTGTAATTTTGTTGTGAATAGAGATTTTTATTGTTTGAGTTTAATAAGTTCAACTCCAGAACTTGTCCCGGCATAACCGTTGCACGCAAATCCTGTATTGAATTGTAAACAACCACTGAATCAAATTCGGTGCTTACTCCGGAAGCAGAAAATGAAATAGTGTAGGTCGTTGTTCCCGCATAGGCGGTTTGCCCAAAGAGTAAAACTCCCAGGCATAGCAAAAGAGCATAAATTGTTTTCATAATTAAAGTGGTTTATGTGGTTAAAGTGTCGATTTGGTGATAAGTAGGGCTTGTCTTCTTATGCAGCTTTCCCCTTTGTTATCACATTGATATGTATGTGAAAAGAACAATCTTCACTCTGTAAATGTTTATGCGGTAGAGATTGAAATTTTCACCCAACAGATTTAAGTGAAACAGCCGCCGGGGTGAGGCGATAATATACTACATCAATAAAATGACAAAAAGACTTTTTCTTTACATCCTCTTACTGCTTTTAGCACCAGGGTATATTGTAAATGCACAGATAAACAACAGCGGCTGTCAGCCGGAAAAAATTACAGATCAACGTGATCTCCCCGAAAATATTCCGGGCGAAACGATGGGGCAAAAACTGGAGAGTCTTCTTTTCTGGTCACAGGAAGAGCGGGTGCGCCGTTTCCCGATTATGCATAACATTTATCCGAGTTTGCTGGTAGAAGCCAATCAGAATACAAAAAAAGTGAAGCCGGCAAAAAAGCTGAAAAAAAAGTGGCAGACTAATACCGGATTGGACGTTTATATGCAAGAAAACCGGGTAGCCGGTGTAATTGTGATGCAAAACAATAAAGTAAAGCTGGAAGCTTACGGTGAAGGGATGGATGAGAAACATTTGTGGACCTCTTTTTCTGTAGCGAAATCAGTGACTTCGATGCTGACCGGAGTGGCAATGAAAGATGGCTATATTCGTAGTATAGAAGATCGTTTGGACAGTTATATTCCGGAGTTGAAAGGTTATGATTACGGAACTGTTACGGTTCGTCAACTCTTAACCATGACGTCGGGCATGAATTGGAATGAAGATTATGAAGACCCCAATTCGGATGTTGCACAAATGTATCAGGCCGAGTGTGTCGGTGAAGAAGCACATATTCTCAGCTATATGAAAAAGCTGAAACGAATCCATCCCGGTGGTGAAAAGTGGAACTATAGCACCGGTGAAACAGATCTTTTAGGCATTTTGGTCCATAAAGCTACCGGTAAAACCGTAGCCGAATATCTTTCGGAAAAAATCTGGAAACCCTACAATATGCAGCAATGTGCTTTTTGGTTAGCGGATGAGTGTAGCGGAATAAATATTGGTGGTAGTGGTTTGTCTGCGAGTTTGCGTGATTTTGCCCGGTTGGGACAACTGATGTTAGATAATGGAAAGATCAATGGCGAGTCCATTTTCTCGGAAGAGTGGCTCAAAGATGCTGCCTCGCTGCTGTACAAGCCTAATAAAGATGCTGACGGAGGATACGGTTATCTCTGGTGGCGCAATGCCGATGGCAGTTATATGGCCGAAGGTATTTTTGGACAGATGGTCTATATCAATCCTGCTAAAAACCTGGTAATTGCACAAGTAGCCGCCTGGCCGCAGGCGGGTTCAGAAGAGCTTTCGATAAAACGCCAAAGCTTTATCGATGCTGTGGAGCGTTTGCTGTAGAATCTGGTTAAAGTATTAAGTAAATAAAAGGGCGCGTTGGCGCCCTTTGTTTTTTAATCCGCTTTCAAAGTAACAATAAAATGCTGTTATTTCTTCCCAATCCGATACAGTCTTCCACTATCAGTAACGGCGTAAAGAGCACCATCAGGACCGTCAGCAATATCACGAAAACGCTGTTTTTCATTCTCCAACAACCGCTCCTCTCCAATTACTTTGTTGTCTTTGATAACAATTCGTGCAATGTGCTGACTGCTTAATCCGCCGATAAACAGGTTATATTGCCACTCAGGCATATCTTTGGAAGTATAAAAAGCCATTCCGCTGGGTGATAGCACCGGATCCCAGTAGTAAACCGGCTGTTCCATACCTTCTTTTTGGGTGATGCCATCACCAATAGCTGCTCCGCTGTACTCGATGCCATAGGTAATGGTTGGCCAGCCGTAGTTCTTCCCGGGTTTGATCAGGTTGAGCTCGTCACCACCGCGAGGACCCATTTCAGCTAACCACAACTCTTGAGTAATGGGGTGGATATCTAAACTCTGAGCATTTCTATGTCCGTAGGAGTAAATTTCGGGCAGCGCACCGGCAGTATTTATAAAAGGATTACCGGGAACCGGTTTGCCTTCGGGAGTGATGTGGATCACTTTGCCATAACCATTGTCTAAAAATTGAGCTTTAGGCCGCGTAGCCAAATCAGACCTTTCGCCGGTTGATAAAAAGATATTTCCGTTGCTGTCAAAAACAATCCGACTGCCGAAGTGGTAGCTGTTGTCATAATAAGGAATTGCTCTAAAAATAATCTCAAAGTTCTCAATAGTAGTTTCGTCATCTGATAGTTTCCCTTTTCCCACAGCGGTGAGTGAACCTTCAGCTGTACTTTCAGCAAGGGTAAAAAAGAGCATCCGGCTTGTTTCAAAATCGGGTGCGGGTGCCACGTCCAATAATCCGCCCTGACTGCGATCATCTACTGCCGGGAAACCATAAATTCGCTGACTCAACTCGCCCGTTAAACTTGCAATTCGCAGCGCACCCGCTTTTTCTGTGATAACTAAACGCCCATCGGGCAATGCAGTAACTGCCCAGGGATTTGCCAGACCCGTTGAAAGTATTTTAACTTCGTAGGGTGTTTTGGTTTTTACACCGGCAATGCGTGTCTGTCCTTCAAAAGCCGGCTTGTAGTTGGTGTTGGGTTTTTCTGTTTCCACCGGAGACAGCGTTCCTGCTTTGGGATTGTAAATATCATCTTTGTTTTTACTCTGTGCTTCACAGGATACCGGAGTTACAAGAAAAAACAGCAACGAAAGTGAAAGTGATAAAAGGTTTTTCATGATTTCAGAGGTTGATAGTGTGAATTTGTAGAACATATCACAGCTTTTTTTGTATATCAGCTGTCTCTAATTCTAACAAGATCCAAAGGGAAATGGTTTATACGCTGATAGTTAAAATCTTATCTTTCAGTTTTGTAAGGTTCGAATCGATGTTTCAACTTTCTCATTTCTCAAAACATTGTTTATTGCACACTTATTCTTGTTTTATTCAACTATCTATGCAAGAATCAATATTATTTCTGTCATTATTAAACCTATAACGATGAGTTATAATTGTTGCCGGCTTTACTTATCCGATAAAAATAACTCTAAATTTATTTAATGAAAAAATCTTTGAATTTGTAAGTGAAGTCTTAATTTATTGTGAATTTATAAGAAAATTTGCCTGTTCTGCAAAAATTGTCTATTTTTGCGGCACTTTTAAAGATAAAAAGCAATTATTTCTTATGAATCCTGTAATTAAAAAGATTGAGACATTCTGCAAAGCCAGAAATATCACACACGAAGAACTTGCCGGACTTAGCGGATTAACGACTGAGCAACTGAGTATTATATTTCAAAGCGATAAAATTCCCTCCTTATCGGCACTGATTAAAATTTCCCGAGGTTTGGGTGTGCGCTTAGGTACATTTTTAGATGATAATGAAAATTTTGGTCCGGTGCTTACCCGCCAGGCAGAACGGAATGAGTCGGCCACTTTTACCAGTCAAAACCGAGTGGGTGGTTCTCATATGGATTTCTTCTCTTTAGCTTCGCAAAAAGCAGGCAGAGCAATGGAGCCCTTTATCATTGATATTGTTCCGGGTGAAGGAAATGGCGCACAGCCATCATCGCATGAGGGCGAGGAGTTTATTTTTGTGCTGAAAGGCGAAGTGACCGTTCATTACGGTAATGAAACTTATCAACTTCATCAGGGCGATAGCATCTATTATGACTCCATTGTTGAGCATCTGGTAAGGGCTGGAAGTAATGAGCTGGCACAGATATTAGCCGTGGTTTACTCCCCAATGTGATTTTCAGAATACACTATTTTTATTAAAATTCATCTTCATCTGATCGGTGAAGAAAACACGCTTATTATGCAACTATTCGATTTAACCATTGGTGACTGGCTCGACCACTGGGCTGAAAAAACACCCGATAAAGAATTTATTGTTTACTCCGACCGCGATTTGCGCTTTACGTGGGCGGAATTCCACCGGCGTGTGGATGCGATGGCCAAAGGACTGCTCTCTATTGGCGTTACCCGCGGCAGTAATGTAGGTATCTGGGCGCAAAATGTGCCCGACTGGCTCACTTTTCTTTTTGCTACGGCACGTATTGGTGCGGTGGCAGTTACGGTCAATACCAATTACCGCAGGGAAGAGCTCGCTTTTATTATGGAAAACTCCGATATGCACACGCTTTGTATGACCGATGGCGTGGCAGGGAGTAATTATACCGATATTATTTATGGCTTAGTGCCGGAATTGCGAACGACTCAGCGGGGAACATTTAAGAGTGAACGTTTTCCGGAGCTGAAAAATGTAGTCTATATCGGTCAGGAAAAGTACCGGGGAATGTACAACACCGCAGAGCTTTTGCTTTTGGGGAATAGTGTGGACAGTGCCAATTTAGAAGCGCATAAAAAAGAGGTGAAGCCGCACGATGTGGTCAATATGCAGTACACTTCGGGCACCACCGGTTTTCCGAAAGGGGTGATGCTGACACACCATAATATCACGAATAACGGCTACCTTACCGGTGTGCATATGGACTTTACGCCGGAAGATAAACTCTGTATTTGTGTGCCGCTGTTTCACTGTTTTGGTGTGGTGCTTTGTGTTATGTGTAGCCTCACACATGGCAGCACGCAAGTAATTGTGGAGCGGTTTGATCCGTTGTTAACGCTCGCTTCCATTCATAAAGAGCGATGCACAGTGCTGCATGGCGTACCCACCATGTTTATCGCAGAGCTGAATCATCCGATGTTTCCGCTCTTTGATCTTACTTCTCTGCGTACCGGCATTATGGCGGGCGCACTTTGTCCTATCGAGCTGATGACGCAGGTGAATGAGAAAATGCATATGAAGGTAACCAGTGTTTACGGCATGACAGAAACATCGCCGGGCATGACGCAATCACGTATTGATGATCCGGAGGAGGTGCGCTACACCACTGTGGGACGTGATTATGAATTTACCGAAGTAAAAGTACTTGATCCTGCTACAGGTGAAGAGTGTGAGGTGGGTGTTGAGGGTGAAATGTGCTGCCGCGGCTACAACGTGATGAAGGGTTATTACAAAAATCCGGAAGCAACGGCAGAGGTGATTGATGCCGATGGTTTTATGCACTCGGGTGATTTGGGCGTGAAGGATGAAAATGGCAACTACCGTATTACCGGTCGTATGAAAGATATGATTATCCGGGGCGGTGAGAACATTTCACCGAAAGAGGTGGAGGATTACCTCTATAGAATGCCGGGTGTGAAAGATGTGCAGGTGATAGCGGTTGCTTCGCCGCGCTATGGTGAAGATGTGGGTGCTTTTATTGTGCAGCACGAAGGTTTCGACCTGACAAAACAGGATGTGCGGGAGTTTTGTAAAAATAAAATTGCACGTTATAAAATTCCGCGCTATGTCTTCTTTATTGATGAATTTCCTATGACCGGCAGTGGTAAAATTCAGAAATTCAGGCTGCGTGAAATGGCTGTGGAGATTTGCGAACAAGAGGGGATTGAGGTGGTGTAGCGCTGCGCTGTTCTTTGGACTTCGCCCGTTCTTAAGCTACGCTGTGCATTACCTTTGGCGTTCATTGCCCTTCGCTGTGTTTCGTCTTTGGCGAAAGACGTTATTTAACTTCGTTGTTCTTTAGGCTTCGCTTGTTCTTTGCCTGCGGCGTTCATTGGGCTTCGCCCGTTATTATGCTACGCTGTTCTTCAAACGTTCAACGTTTAATGGCCGGTTTTAACGTAAAAATCAACTTATCTTATGTTTTTAGCTAAATAATTTATACATTTGTGAGTTATAGATTTATAAAAACAGATGCCATGAGAAGAAATTTAGCATTATGGACCTTATTGTTGGTTTCAACGCTGCTTTTTGCTGCTAAGCCAACCAAAATAGTAGTTCTGCACACCAACGACACCCACAGTCAGGTAGAGCCGGTTGAGGGGAGCGATGAGGGTGGTTTTGCCCGGCGCCTGGGAGTGATCAATCAGATCAGAGCCGAGGAGCAGCATGTGATTTTACTGGATGCCGGTGATTTTTTCCAGGGTACTCCTTACTTTAACTTTTATAACGGCAGAGTGGAGGCAAAAGCTTTGCAAATGATGGGCTACGATGCGGTAACCTTTGGAAATCACGAGTTTGATAACGGCATTGATTCTCTGGCAGTAATACTGCAGGAGATTAAACTGCCGATGGTTATAGCTAATTATGACATTGAAAATACTCCTTTGAAAACTTTGGCCGAACCCTATAAAATTATCAAAAGGGGAGGCGTTAAAGTTGGAGTTTTTGGCTTGGGTGTCAATTTGCAGGGGCTCACATTTGAAGAGAATTATCACAATATGCGCTACCTGGATCCGAT
>CAYPPC010000024.1:0-17823 GCA_964412435.1 uncultured Paludibacter sp. | reverse complement strand
TTGTAGAAAAGGATCTCAGCCCCACCCTGCGCGACGGTCGGCTGGTGATACCGGTATCTCCGGCATTCAAAAGAAAAATCAAGGGTATCGTTCATGATGAAAGTGCTACCGGAAAAACCATTTTCATTGAGCCGCAGCAGGTAGTTGAGGCCAACAACCGCATCCGGGAGCTGGAAAATGAGGAGCGCCGGGAAATTATGCGGATCCTGCTCGAAATCACCAACTACCTCAAACCCTTTTTTCAGGATATTCTTGACTCACAATACTTCCTGGGTAAAATTGATTTTTTACGGACTAAAGCACTCTTCGCCAATCGAATCGGAGGTATTAAGCCGCAGCTCGAAAATGAAAAAAGAATCTTGTGGGAAAAAGCCATTCACCCCCTGCTCTATCTAAACCTAAAAAAGCAGGGTAAAAAAATTGTTCCCTTGGATATTGAGCTCAACAGTGAGCAGCGCATCTTACTGATCTCCGGACCCAATGCCGGCGGTAAGTCTGTTTGCCTTAAAACTGTGGCCCTTTTACAATATATGTTGCAGTGCGGATTGCTGATTCCCATTCAGGAGAGCAGCAAAGCGGGTGTTTTCGAGAAAATATTCATCGACATCGGCGATGAGCAATCCATTGAAAATGATCTCTCTACATACAGTTCGCACCTGATGAACATCAAGCATTTTATCCGCTTCGGCACCTCCGGCACCCTGATGCTGATTGATGAATTTGGTACCGGCACCGAACCCCAGATAGGCGGTGCACTGGCTGAAGCTGCTCTCGAACGTTTCAACCGCAAGGAGATGTACGGAGTCATCACCACCCACTACACCAATCTGAAGCATTACGCCGAAGATGCCCCGGGCGTTGTCAACGGTGCCATGCTCTATGACCGTCAGAACCTGCAGCCGCTTTTTCAGTTGCAGATCGGACAGCCCGGCAGCTCATTCGCAGTGGAGATAGCAAGAAAAATTGGTCTTCCTGAAGATCTGATTGAAGATGCCGCCGAAAAAGTGGGTCAGAAACATCTTGACTATGATAAATATCTGCAGGATATTGTGCGTGACAAGCGCTACTGGGAAAGAAAAAGGCAGGAGATCAGGCTGAAGGAGAAGCGCCTGCAGGAGACATTGACAAAGTACGAAAGTGAGCTCGAAATCACCGACAAAATGCGCAAAGAGATTACGAACCGTGCTAAGTCTGATGCCGAAAATCTGCTTAAATCAGCCAATGCAAAAATTGAAAATACCATCCGGCTGATCAAAGAAGCCGGTGCCGAAAAGGAGAGAACCAGAGAAGCACGTCAAAGTCTGGAACAGTTCAGAAATAAAGAGTTAAAAAAAATCTCCGGTGCAGCCAAAGAGCAACAGGAGCGTCCGAAATTAAAACATAAAAAGCAAAAAGAGCAAACGAAAAAAACTCAGGAGCGTGAAGAACTTCAGTTTGCTGTTGGGCAATCTGTTAAACTGGTTGGCCAGTCAGTAGTCGGCACGATTATTGAATTACAAAACAGTGAAGCACTCGTGGCATTCGGCCAGCTGAAATCAAACATCAAGCTCAACAAGCTTGAAATTGTAAGTAACCGGCAGGCTAAAAAGAGCAGTAAAACCCGGCACAATCCGGGCGTGACAATCACCGATAATGTACGTGAAACCCGAAAGCACTTCAGCTCAGAAATTGATGTGCGCGGCATGCGCTGGGAAGAAGCTCTGCAGGCGGTTACCTATTTTATAGATGATGCCCTGATGCTGAGTGTGGCCAATGTACGTATTTTGCACGGAACCGGCACCGGTGCTCTCAGACAGGTGATTCGCGAATATCTTGGCACTGTGCACGGCGTGAGAAAATACCACGATGAACATGTTCAGTTTGGCGGTGCCGGAATTACGGTGGTCGAATTGGAGTAGAAATATATTCTTTACGATTGATATTTCAAGATTTAATGATTACATTTGTGAGTTTATTCCTTTAAAATACAAACAAAACTAAAAACAATAGTGACAATGAAACTTTTCAGATTTACCTTATTATTAACAGCACTGTTTTTCATACAGCACCTCTCGGCCGTACCGGCCTACCCCTATCCCGTAAAAATAAAACAGGCAGACGGAAGCATTATTACAGTAGTAAAGCGGGGAGATGAGTTTCATCACTATCACGAAACAGAAGATGGCTACCTGCTTGTAAAGAACAGTGAGGGCATCTTTAACTATGGTCTGAAAACAGCTACGGGCGAAATTGTTGACAGCCGTGTGAAAGCCAGTGATGCTGCCCTACGAACCGGCAGTGAACTTAACTTTGTTAAGCAACTAGAGAAGCACGTGCCGATGCACACAGAGAATATTGCGATGCGTGCTCAAAGGGTTCAGTCGGAAAAAGTACCCGTGCAGAAACGGGCTTACCCCCTGGAGGGATCTCCGCGTTCACTGGTTATTCTGGTTAACTTTGCTGATCTCAGCTTCCAGGTTCCCAACGCCAAAGAGGCATTTAATGATATGCTTAATGAATCGGGCTACAGCCAAAATGGCGCAACCGGCTCAGCACGCGACTATTTTATCGACAACTCCATGGGAAAATTCAATCCGGATTTCGATGTGGTAGGCCCTTTCACCCTTCCGCAGCCCATGTCGTATTACGGCAAAAATGGCAGCGACGGATTTGATGAGAACGCCGTACAGATGATTGTTGACGCCTGCACCCTGGCGCATCAAAGCGGTGTTGACTTCTCTGATTATGATACCGACTTCGACCATATAGTGGATAATATATTTGTATTTTACGCAGGGCACAACGAAGCTGAATGGGGAGGCGAAAACACCATATGGCCTCACCGCTGGGGTGTTTATCCCACCAGCATGTACAATGGCGGCAACTACACCGGCAGTGTGGCATCAGTTACCTTCAATGGCGTTCGAATTGAAGATTACGCCTGCACCTCTGAATTTAAAGGAAACTCTGGCACCAATATGGCCGGTATTGCAACCTTCGTACACGAGTTTGGACATGTTCTTGGACTTCCTGATCTGTACGCCACCAACAATGCCAATCACCACACACTGGATGCATGGAGTGTGATGGACGGAGGCGTTTACCTGAACCAGGGACGCACACCGTCTACTTACAACTCATTCGAGCGCTTTCAGCTCAATTTTTTAACCCCCAAGGTGTTGAAAGATCCCGCAATTATTGAGTTAAACCCTATAACTACCGGCAATGAGGCTTACCTTATCTCTCAAACAGAGAGCCACAACCTGCAGCCTTCCAGTCCCAATCCCAGTGAGTATTTCCTGCTGGAAAACCGCCAGAAGATAGGTTGGGACAGCTATCTGCCCGGTCATGGCATGTTGATTTACCGCATCAATTATAACCACCAGAAATACCTCTACAACACGGTTAATAATGACCGGAATGATATGGGCGTGGATATTATTGAAGCTGACGGAATTGCCTCCAAACAGACACTCGCCGGCGACCCTTTCCCCGGCACAAGTAATAAAACTCAGTTTTTCCCGCAGTTAAGAAATGGCACCAGACTTTCAGAACAGACTATCTCAGCCATTACTGAAAACAACAATATCATCTCTTTCAACTATAAAGATGCTGGTAATTTACCCCTGGTTCGCGTAACCGGTACCCCTGAAATGTTTAACACCGTTCAGGGCACCCCCTCCGAACCTCAGTCACTGATAATTTCCGGTGAGCGACTCCATGATGAGATCAACATCACCTTGCAGCCACGGGCACATTATGAACTGAAGCTGGCCGGTGACCCGGAAGCTCCCTGGAGTAAAAACATCCTCGTAAATCCGGTGGACTCCACGGTTGGCAATACAGAGGTTTTAGTACGCTACAACCCAAGCGTCCCTTCATACCTGTTAACCCATGTGGCGCAGATTATACTGAGCTCAACCTATGCAGCTGAAGCAGTGCTCAATCTGTCAGGTAAGTCAACCAGACCGGTACTGGTGACTACTCCGGTCAACACAGAGGCTGTTGACGTATCACACACCGGCTTCAAAGCTGTATGGAATGAGGTATTTGATGCTACCGGTTACTACATCACACTTTACGAGACAGACGAAAACGATGAAACTACGGTACACACTGATAATTTGCTGATTGAGAATCATGAATATGATTTCCGCCACCTGATATCGGGTAGAAAATATGCCTTTGAGGTGAAAGCGACTGACAGAAATCTGGATCTGAATTATGAGAATATTACCGGTTCCTCAGAGCCTGTTCAAATTACACTTGATCAGTATCCGGATAACAAAGTGTTGCGTGTGGTGGTAAATAATAAAACCCTGAAAGTATTTGTTCCCGAGCCGGGTGAAACCATTCATATTTTCAATATCTATGGCCAGCGGGTTTTCAGCACAACTGCGGAAGATTACATGGTGGACATTCCCAACCTGCCGAAGCAGATGGTTTATGTGGTTCAGTATGGTAAAAAACGCCGCGCCAAAGTAATTTTGTAGAACTGCAGACTTCAGATCAGCACATAAAGAAATCGGGATGAAGATTAAATCTTCATCCCGATATTTTTTTAGTGAGCACCGGGATAATAATCAACCGGTATTACTTCATTTGCGATGAATTAGAACTTATGACGACCTTCATCAGCAACTGTAAGTTTGGCTCTGCCTTTTGCACGACGAGATGCTAAAACTCTACGACCATTCGCAGTAGCCATTCTTTCGCGGAAACCGTGTTTGTTTTTTCTTCTTCTATTCGAAGGTTGGTATGTTCTCTTCATTGCTATATCGTTTTATAATTTTTTGTTTATTTTTCGGACTGCAAAGATATGAAATTAATTTTAAGCTTGCAAAGATTTTTGGCAAAACTTATTTTTTCTGTATAAATTCAATTCTCCGAACATAAAATAGCTGCCGGAAAATCACTTGGCAGGAGTTAAAACAGCAAACCGACCTTGTCAGCGAACTGCGCAAGGCCGGTTTAAGATCAAAATATCTAAGCTGATCAGGTGTTCATTCCACCACAAACGGGGATTACCTGTCCGCTCACATAGCTGGAGAGGTCAGAAGCTAGGAAAAGGCAAACATTGGCCACCTCTTCCGGCGAACCACCGCGACGAAGCGGAATAAGCTCTGCCCATTTCGCGCGCTGCTCTTCAGTGAGTGCACCGGTCATCTCTGTTTCAATAAATCCGGGAGCCACCGCATTGGCGCGCACGCCGCGTGAACCCAGCTCTTTGGCCAGTGATTTAGCCAAACCAATCATTCCCGCTTTAGAAGCTGAGTAGTTAGTTTGTCCGGCATTACCGGAAACGCCAACCACAGAACTCATATTAATTACTGAGCCTGAGCGCTGTTTCATCATCACCGGAGTACAGGCATGAATAAAGTTAAAAGCAGATTTCAGGTTGACATTGATCACTGCATCCCACTGCTCTTCGCTCATGCGCATCATTAAACCATCTTTGGTGATTCCTGCATTATTCACCAGCACATCAACACGGCCAAAATCTTTTACAATCTCTTCAACCACCTGACGTGTATCTTCAAAAAGAGCTGCATTGGAGGCATAGCCTTTGGCTTTAACACCCAAAGCCTGAAGTTCTTTTTCTGTTGCTTTTCCATTCTCGTCAATCACCAGGTCAGTGAAAGCAATGTTACAACCTTCAGCTGCAAACTTCAGTGCAATGGCTTTTCCAATACCACGGGCTGCACCGGTAATAATTGCGGTTTTTCCTTCTAATAGTTTCATTTTTGTAAATAATTTTAAGTTTATCGACTGCAAAGATACTCATTTCCTTGCTTATCCTTTCCTATATATAATGAAAAAAGGGAGTGAAAGTTCACTCCCTGCTATATTTTGTCTAAATTATTTTAGCGTTTTTTCGCACGAACCTGCTGATTTACAGCTGAAGACGCTGCCTTACGTGCACTGTTCATTGTATCTCTGCGTTCACCCACTTTTACTGTGCGTTCCGGCGAACGACGCAGCTCCTTGTTGTCAAGTTCTTTGAGCTGAGGCGCTCTGTCGGCTGCTCTTACAGCTGAACGTACAGCCACCGGAGAATTGGTTTTATTTACAAAGGCTAATTCACCCTCATACACACCTCCAAAAGTGTAGCGGTAGTAGTCTTCTGTAAAGTTGAACTCCAACCGGTAGGTGCTTCCAGTCAGGTACTGAGTTTTCACATATCCTTCATTCACACTCAAGGCATCTGCGGTGTAGTACCAGGTTCCGTAGTCAGCATTGTCAATATCATCGTAATATCCGTCAATGGCAGTAAACACCTGCGCCTGATCCACTTTGATCGGATACACTCCGTCAGGAAGAATAGTGGTTGCCTCAATCGGGGCGTACACCTCGATCTGCAAGGCATCTCCACTGCCTGAGAAATTGGCGATGTTCACATCATCGGCACCGAGCCGGATTCCAAATATCTTCAGGTTTGTGTTGCCGGCTTTGCCGTAGTACCAGAGCTGACCGTGAGTCAGGGTTTCGGGCCACGGAGCCACCATGTCATAAAACTCAACCTGTCCATCGTAGCCAATATTAAACTGCTTGCCGTCGGCATTCACAAAACCGGACAATACATAGTGGTTATTGGTTCTGCTTACCCGTATGTTGCCATCTTCAATCGGATAATGGAATGTGTTGTTTCCCTGATATCTTCCGACATAACTTCCCCGGATATAGTCATTGCCTCCTTCGGAGAATAACTGTCCCGGTTCAAAGGTAAATGTTCTGATCTGTCCGGATCGATTCATCTCATACTGACCTCTGATAATTTCGTTTTCACTGGTTGCATCAGTCGTCATCTGCAAATAGATAAAAATGCCATCTCCGTTCGGATTTTGAGTTAAATTACGATCGTAAAGAAAAAGATCATAATAATCGGCACCTACACGAGCCGGATCGCCCAAAAACTCTGATTCAGCTGAATAGAAATTCACTGAAACAACCTCAGGTCCTCTGTTGGAAGATCTGGTACATGAGCTCATTGCAAAAGTCACCAGCAGAAGTACTGCGAAAGCTTTAAATAAATTTTTCATGACTCTATATTTTTAATGTTTGATTTCGTTTGTTTCAGTAAATTCAAAAACAGTGCCAGAGATTATTTAAAAACAAAAAACCCCGTTTGAATACGGGGTTGAATGTTTATAGTTCAATGTAAACTATTTGTTTTTCTTCTCATTACGCTTGGCATAACGGCTCATAAACTTATCAACACGTCCTGCAGTATCCACAAGTTTTGCTTTACCTGTATAGAACGGGTGTGATGAGCTTGAAATCTCCAATTTAATCAGAGGATATTCCACGCCGTCAATTACCTCGGTTTCACGAGCATTAGCAGTTGAGCGTGTAATAAACGTATCGCCGTTAGACATGTCTCTGAATGCTACAAGACGATAATTTTCCGGATGAATACCTTTTTTCATGACTATATAATTTTCTGTTTTACTTTTAATTTTCGTTTTCTTTTCGGCTTGCAAAGATACAAAGAATTATTGAACCCGCAAACATATTCCTCTATTTTTCATATAAATGTAGTTCTGACTGCCAAAAACCGACTTCCGGAACACTTAATATTTCACCTCAAGCAGATAAAGTCCTTTTCCCGGAACAGAAACACCGGCATCTCCCCGGTTTTTAGCCTCTATCACCTGCCTGAAACCGGACAAATCGAGTTTACCCCGTCCCACCTCAAGCAGTGTGCCCACAATGGCACGCACCATATTGCGCAAAAAACGATCCGCTTCAATGGTAAATATCCAGTGCCCCTCACTCTCCTCACGCCATTCGGCAAATGTCACTTTGCAGTTATTCGTTTTCGCATCGGTATGCAACTTGCTGAAACTGGTAAAATCTTCATACTCCAGTAATACTTTTGCGGCAGCGTTCATCGCCTCAAAATCGAGAGGAAAATTGACCCGCATGGCCAGATCGTGCAGAAAAACATTCTTTTTTGTGATCACATGATACTCATAGCGACGCGCAACCGCATCAAAACGGGCATGTGTATCTGCGGCCACCTTCTCTGCCGACTCAATCGCTATATCCTGCGGTAAAAATGAGTTAATCTTACCGATCAGCATTTCAGTCAGCTCCACATCAGAATCCAGATCCAGATGAGCCACCATGCAACGGGCATGCACTCCGCTGTCTGTTCTGCCGGCTGCAACCAACTCCACTTCGCTGCGCAGAATGGTCGAAAATGCATTTTGCATTACCTCCTGCACGGTGATGCCGTTGGGCTGAATCTGCCAGCCGTGATAAGCTGCTCCCAGGTATGAAAAGCGAATAAAGTAGCGTTGTTTCATGGTGCAAAGTTACAAAAAATCATTCAATTCTGCAGCCAATAAACATATCTGGACTTTTAAAAAGAAAGCAGATAGATTTTATTCTTGAATAGTTTTTTGGAACTTTAGATCAATCACACAAGCAAAGCTCTATATATATGAATGAATGAATGAATGAATGAAGAAAAAGAATTCATCAAACACCAGATATAAAGAAAATGCTTTCCGCCAATTTCTGCAAGGTTTTAGCGCTGTACTGTAACTTTTAACACCCGTGGTCTGCTAACTTCAGCCTAGCTGACCACTTTTAGTCTGCAAGAGGTTCAATCAAAATATTGGTTTTATATTATAATTATTATGCGCCCGAGTTTGAAGTTGGCAAGCCGAGACGCCTGAGGTAAAAGTTACACTAACTAATTGATCTTAGTATGTCACACAGCCTGAAAGGCTTTATTTTGATAACCGTGGGTCATCGACCCACGGGTTTGAGTAGCCTGCTAATCACTGCCTGGAAGGCAGAACATATATAACACGCCTGCAGCATAAAACTTTTCCGTTCCAGATTAAAACATAATTTCCATACAAACAAGTTCTGCCCTACGGGCAGTTATTCTGAGCAAAGCATTTATTCCTCTGGCCGATGGCCAGAGGTTATCAAAATTAAGTCCTTTCAGGACTTGTCTTGCTGATTAAGATTTCCGGGTTAAATAAAGTCTAGTGTTTGATTTAAGAATAATCTAAATTCAATGAGCTTAGCCCGTAGGGCTTTATTTGGATAACCGTGGGTCATCGACCCACGGGTTTGAGTAGCCTGCTAATCACTGCCTGGAAGGCAGAACTTCTTGTGTGCCAGGTATATTTCCGTCTCTTGCCAACTTCTGCAAGGTTTTAGCGCCGCACTATATCTCTAAGAGATAACAAGGACATTCTTATTTCAAACCCGTCGGTTAAAGTTATCAAAAGATTAAATGTGCATTACGACGGTTGATAAAGATAGTATTGAATCGAAATTGTATTTTTGAAAAACTTTCACACCGACGATCTACTTATTTGCAGAGGAAGTCGATTTTTGTCTATTTCAAGTTATCCTCTGGGGGTATTACAAAAAAAGCGGACCGGAGTCCGCTTTTTATAAATTCTTACTGATGCTCTTTTCTCAATAAATCATTGACTGTTTTCACCGGATTAAAGGTGGCAATAGGCACCTCCACAAATATGGTGTTCCAATCACTCATCGCACCATTCCAGAGTCCGGGGAGCTCCAGTGCTTTCAGCTCACGGCCACTTTGCGATTTTTTAGAAATGAAGCCGGTGCTTTTATCTACATATTGGAGCAGATTGAATTTCTCACCTTTGTAGTTTTTTACACCCAGCACCAGGTCCACCGGATTAAAGTGGCTGGCATTCTCCATTTTCGCTTTCTCTTCCGGCTTACTCATATCAATTTGTGAGCTTTCAAGAATCTGAAGCGAAACGGTACCGTCTTTATTCACAGTGAAGAAAGGACCGCCACCCGGCTCGCCTTCGTTCTTAACCATTCCGCAGACGCGGATCGGGCGGTTCAACTTGTCGTAGAGATAGCTGCGCAACTCCTCTCCCTTCAGAGATTTGATATCGGGGTGACGGTTGTTCAGTTTATTTTCGCAAAACTGAGCAATAACAGCCAGCTTGGCATCTGAGATATCCCGGTTTTCCAGCTCCCGAAGGTAAGCAAAACTCTGTTTCTGCAGATGAACCAGCATTCCGGCAATCAATTTTTTATAATTTACTGTAGGCTCCTTCAGCGAGTCGGGCACCACATTATCAATGTTTTTCACAAAAATAACATCGTAGTCCAGCTCATCCAGGTTGGCAATCAGCGCACCGTGACCACCGGGACGGAAGAGCAACTCTCCCTCCACACGGAAAGGATTATTCTCCATATCCACAGCCAGCGTATCGGTAGATGCTTTTTGCTCCGAGAAGCTCACATCATAGCGGATACCATACTTCTCCTCAAACTCAGGCAAAGCTTCTTCCAGGTGCTTTTCAAAAAGCTCCCGGTGCTCACCCGAAACGGTAAAGTGGATATTCACCTTCTTATCACTTTCTGCATAAAGTGCCCCCTCCTCAAGGTGCTCCTGCAGAGGTGTGCGTTTGCTTTTTTCATAACTGTGGAATTTCAGCAGTCCTTTAGGCAGAAAACCGTAATTAAGACCGGAGTCATCGAGCAGATTCCTTACTACAGCTTTGTAATCACCCGCTTCCATCAGTTCCGGAATGGATTTTGAGTCATTATCGACACATTTTGCATTCAGATCATCATAAAATGCAAAGCTTTTTATCTCCTCAAAAAAGCTCTTTTCAAAATCAGTGGCGGGAGTATCATTGTCACCCTCCAGAAATGAGAAGAGATCTTTGAACATTCTGCTGGCAGCTCCGGAGGCCGGAACAAATTTGAGCACATCGGCACCTGCCCCTAAATATTCATCCCATGCTGTTAAAAATTTGCTGTTGTCCTCAACACGCAAAATTCCGTTATCAATGGCAGCTGCACTTCTGATTTCAAGAAAAGGAAATCCTGTTCTGAAATTCTCCAGCTGCTCCTCAATCTGTGCCGGGCTCACCCCGCGCATCTCTAAAATTTTGTCATCCGATGGTAATAGCATAGTCTATAAGTTTAAATATATTAATGGTTTGTTTATTCTCCTAATTGTTTGTTGAGCAGCTTAAGCTCCTCGTTTCTGTTGTTCAAAAACTGCCAGTAATCTACAATGGTATTCACCTCTGTTTCGTTATAAAACAGCTGGTATATTCTCTGATAATAATTTACCGCTTTGTTGAAACTAAGTACCGCATTATCAAAATCTCCCAGCAGCTCATAGGCAATAGCTTTATTATTGGCAGCCCGGAATCTCGTTTTCACACTTTTCTCCTCTTCGGCCTTGCTCCAGTGCTCAATGGCCTCTTTCCAGTCGCGCCGGCTGAAAGCTTCCATTCCCAGGGTCATACTCTCCGGTTTTTCCGGGTTATAAAGATAGCGATCCTGCTTTTCCCAGCGGGGTATCATTCTGTCGGCTGAGTTGTAACCCGCCATAATGGATGCGTCCACCAGCACATCGTTACGTTTCGGCAGATTCTGCGAAGATTTATTCTCCCAGCTGAAAGAGTCAAAGAAGCTCACTGAATCATTCTGCCCGGTTCGCGGGTAGTGGAAAGACCATTTGCTCTCTATTTCGGCATAAAGCACTTTGATATATTCCGACTGGTCGAGCAGGCTTTGTGTTTTAATATTATCGAGCGAAATAAGCGCATCTACCCCGTAAAGGGTGCACAGATCACTGATTCGCTCCGACGTAAGCTGCCCATATGCTCCATTTAGATTCTCCTTTTCAGCAGACAGCTTAACCGACTGAAAGAAGGCTTTATCCTCCAGATTCTCTTTGAGGGCGGCAGTAGTAAAAATAGCTGCACTATCGAACTCAACCGCCACAATCTGCTGAGTTCCGTTGGCGTTGTAGGTGAAATGATCTAAATTTTGCGACTGCTTAGTTGTGTTGTCAACAATCAAAACACTCCGGACATGAACCGGGAAACTGACACCGGCCGGACGCAAAACATCGATAGTGGTAAACATGCGCGGTGTAGCACATGAGCTGAAAAGCAGCACCACGGCAATCAACAAATAGTATAAACTTCTGAGATTCATTGTTTTTTTGATGTTCTGTTTAAGTTTACAAACAACAAAGTTAAAAATTTATTGATAAATTGTCGAATGCGAGGTGTATATTTTCAGGCAAATTGCGCTCAACTTCGGAATAAAGCCCTAAATCGTGGCTGATATGGGTGAACCAGGTAGTTTCAGCACCCACTTTTTGGGCAAATTCCACAGCTTCATCCAGGGTGAAGTGCGAAAAGTGCTCCCTCTCCCGGAGTGCATTCACCACCAGCACCTTCAAATTTTTCAATTTATCCAACTCAGCTTCAGGCACAGTCTTCACATCGGTCAGGTAGGCCAGATCACCAATTCTAAAGCCGAGGATAGGAAGCATGGCATGCATCACCCGGATGGGAACAATCTCTACCCCCTCAACAAAAAAGGGTTTTTCATCAATCTCATGGAGCTGCAACTCCGGAATACCGGAAAACTTATGCCGGGTAAAAGCATAGGGCATCACTCTGTGAATGGCACTTAAAACATCAGACTCACCATAAATCTGTACCTCACCCAGTGGTCGCACATCATCAAGCCCGCCCACATGATCGTAATGTTCGTGGGTCAGCAAAATAGCATCCAGCTCAAAAACATCATTATCGAGCAGTTGCTTCCGTAAGTCCGGACCGGCATCGATCAAAAAACGCTTCCCTTCGTAAGTGACCAGGGCGGATGCCCGCAGACGTTTATCCCGCTGATCATTTGACCGGCAGGTTTTGCAACCACAACCCAGGTAAGGCACTCCGGTTGAGGTTCCGGTTCCTAAAAAAAGTATATTGTTTGGCATTGTTTCAAATTAAAATTTCACTTCTTAAATCGACATTCTGATGCGCCACTCCTGAGGATATAAATTATTGGAGCGACTGCCCAAATTCTTCACCCAACCCAGTGGCAGGTTTTGGTAGCTGATCAACACATAACCCTTAGGCGCATCGGGCAGATGCAATGCTTCGCGCCTGAGGTAACGTATGGCGCTCACCCTGTCCACTTCCGCCGCACTCACCTGCTCCCGGTTTAGTAATTTCGAGAGAGCCAATGAGGTGTGCGGAATTTTATCTTTACCTTTGATATCGGCCAGTCTCACTCCAAAATGCATAACAGTCAGAGCAAGCCTGAGCCGTGCGACTCTTTCTGCATCTGTTTTTTGCATGGCATAAACAGCATCGTCCAAAACGACAAGCTCCATGCTGTCAGGATTGAGCAGGCTCTTTTTCAGATCAGAAAACTGAGCCGTTGACTGATGCATTTGCTTTTTATCTCTCTTTTTCGGCTTTGCCGGGGCCGGCGCTGCTACTGTTTTACGCAAAGCGGCAATAAAGAAACCCTCACCCCGCACCCTGTCCGGGAAAAAACGATAACCGTTCTCACTCCGCTGAATTTCCGGGAAACCGGGAATGTCGGGAGCTAAAATTTCAGCCCCCAGTTCATCTGCTATCCAGCGCACATTCTCCTCATTCTCTTTACGGTTGAAAGTGCAGGTACTATACAATAAGATACCCCCTGTTTTTAATGTATCCCAGGCATCCGCCAGAATATCCTGCTGCCTTGCTGTGCAGATCTGCACATTTTGTTCACTCCACTCCCCGATGGCACCGGCATCTTTCCGGAACATACCCTCCCCTGAGCAGGGTGCATCCACCACCAGCACATCAAAGAAAGAAGGCAGCCGGCTGAAATCACGCGGTGCATTGTTCGACACCAGGCAGTTCGGATTACCCCATTTGATTATATTCTCAACCAAAATATGTGCCCGGCTGCGGATAATCTCATTGCTCACCAGAAAACCTTCCCGGCTCAAATAGGAGGATATTAATGTTGATTTACCACCCGGAGCAGCACTTAGATCAAGCACCACCGCATCGCGTGCGACATACCGCTCCAGCAGTTGCCACAGAAACATCGAAGAAGCCTCCTGCACATAATAGGCACCCGCATGAAAAAGCGGATCAGCCGTAAAGAGAGGTCGCTCAGGAAGATAAAAAGCATTATCGCACCAGGGCACCGGGTCATCTGAAGGTGTAAGCGCAACTTTATCATTCACCCGCACACTGACCGGCGGCGGTGTTGCAAGCGCAGCTGCAAAAGAGTCATACTCATCTGCCAGCAGGAGCTTCATATTTTTTATAAATTCTTCGGGTAGTTTCATTTCAGATGCAAATATAAGAAATTTGATTTCTCTATATACTTAATCATACAAAATAAACGTTTTTAACTTGAAATATCAGATTAAAATAGTAATATTGTAGTTTGTTTTAATCATAATACTTGAATATCATCCGCTATGAAAATCAAATCATTATTTGGAGTCTTAATTTTGTCACTCATTGCATTGAGTTCGTGTAAAAAATCGAATATAGTTGACTACACCTCTTTCGTGGATCCATTTATCGGAACAGGCGGTCACGGGCATACTTTCCCGGGAGCCACCTACCCACATGGTATGGTTCAGCTAAGCCCCGACAGCCGGATTCACGGCTGGGATGCCTGCTCGGGATACCACGACAGCGACAGCAGTATCAATGGTTTTTCGCATACGCACCTGAGCGGAACCGGTATTGGTGATTACTGCGATGTGCTGGTGATGCCCATCACCGGTGAGCCCGATATTCGCAAAATGAATAAACAGAGTCAGACCACTTCATTTGCTTCTCCCTTCAAAAAGTCGAGCGAAAAGGCCATTCCCGGCTATTACAGCGTGAAGTTAGACAGATATAATATTAAGGCTGAACTGACCACCACGCAGCGTGCCGGTTTTCACAAATATACATTCCCTGCCGGACAATCGGGTTTGCTGATTGATCTGGACTACACCAACCAGAATCACCCCACCGACAGCGTTGTGATCGAAGTGATCAATGACAGAGAGGTACGCGGGGTGAAAATAAGCAGCGGCTGGGCACGCGAACAGCACGTTTACTTCCACGCTGTCAGCTCAAAACCCTTTACTTCGGCAAGCATTTACGAAAACAATCAGCTGACCGGTGAGCAGGAGAAGCACTCCGGTAAAAGCGGCAAACTATTTTTATCTTTTGAGACAAAGAAGCGGGAAGTGGTGATGCTCAAAGTGGGTATCTCAGCAGTGGATATGGAAGGTGCCAAAAAGAACTTAGATGCTGAAATTACACACTGGGACTTTGATAAAACCCGCATCGACAACCGCAAAGAGTGGAATGATTATCTCTCAAAAATTGATATCAGCACCGATGATGATGCACAAAAGCGCATTTTCTACACCTCCATGTATCACACCGCCATCGCTCCCAATATTTTTTCTGATGTGGACGGACGTTACCGCGGTCTGGACAAGGAGATTCATCAGTCTGATGAAAATATGTACACTGTATTTTCCACCTGGGACACCATGCGTGCACTTCACCCGCTGCTCACCATTATCAATCCCCGGCAAAATGAGGAGTTTATACGTACCTTGCTGACTCATCACCGGGAGGGTGGCATTTTACCGATGTGGGAGCTGGCGGGCAACTACACCGGCACCATGATTGGCTACAATGCCGTGCCGATTATTGTGGATGCCTATATGAAAGGAGACAGAAATTACGATGTGGATCTGGCTTATGAAGCGGTGATTAAAGCGGCAGGATACGACACCACAGGTATCAAAGATAGTCCGGCATTTGTTAATGCGCTGATGCCGATTTCAAAAAAGTATAAAAACGAAATTGGCTATGTTCCCTTCGACAAGGAGATAGAGAGTGTCGCTAAAGGACTTGAATATGCTTATCATGACTGGTGCATTCTGCAAATGGCGATTGACCGGAATGATTCGCTAAATATTTCCAGGTTTGAAAAACTGGCAACTAACTACAAACACTATTTTGACCCTTCTACCGGATTTATGCGCGGTAAAAACCTGGCCGGTCAATGGCGGACTCCCTTTAATCCGCGGGCGTCGAACCACCGGGATGATGACTACTGTGAAGGAACAGCCTGGCAGTGGACCTGGTTTGTACCGCATCAGGTAGATAGCCTGGTGAAGCTGATGGGCGGCAGAGAGAAGTTCATCGACAAACTGGATGGCTTGTTCACTGCCGACTCCCGGGTGGTGGGTGATTTCACTTCAGCAGATATTACCGGCCTGATTGGCCAATATGCCCACGGCAACGAGCCGAGTCACCATATTATTCATTTCTACAACTATGTGGGTCAGCCCTACAAAACGCAGGAGATGATTGATTCGGTGCTCTACTCGCAATACTCTGACCAGCCGGATGGAATTGCGGGCAATGAAGATTGCGGGCAGATTTCAGCCTGGTACATTTTGAATTCGATGGGCTTTTATCAGGTTGCGCCGGGCAACCCCACCTACTCGATCGGACGCCCACTGTTTGACCGGGTAAAAATTAATCTGACCAACGGTAAAAAGTTTGAAATTACGGCTGAGAACAATTCGCGCAAAAACAAATATATCGCGTCTGTCAGACTCAATGGTCAATTACTCGAAAGTCCGTTTTTCACCCATCAGGAGCTGATGGCCGGCGGTAAACTGGAGTTTGTAATGAGTGATAAACCCAATATTCCGGAGGAGAAGAATTAAGCGGCATAAAGCAGTTGAATTACTCCTGAAAATGATTTGCACATTATTTGCAACAGTACTCTTAAAAAATGATGAAAAGAACAAAACTGAGCATATTACTGATGTTTTTTGTGCTTGCACTTACAGCACAAAAGACCTATCGTACCCAGATTCTGGACGATAATATCAAAACATTGCAGGTGAAAGTGAACGGTAATGCTCTGGCGCTGCCCTTGCTTATGCTTCACGGCAATGATCAGCTGGAGATCAGTTTTGACGAAATGTCGCACGAGGCACGCTCCTACTCCTATGAGATTGTGCACCTGAACGCTGATTACAGCAAATCGATGCTCAATGAATCAGAGTATTTGCAAGGTTTTTCACGGGGCTATATCAACGACTATGAACTTTCGATAAACACCACATTTCTCTATACCAACTACCTTTTTCAGTTGCCCAATAATGATGTGCAGCTGAAAGTTTCCGGCAACTATCTAATCAATATTTTTGAAGATAATGACCGGGATAATGTGGTAGCGCGGGTTACATTTTCTGTCGTGGAACCCAGGTTAGAAATCAACGCCTCTGTGCGCGGCAACACCGACACAGAGCTGAATCGCAGCAAACAGCAGCTTGATTTTGAGATTCTGATGCGCAACTACCGGGTGCAGGATCCGCAGTCGGAACTGAAGGTAGTGGTGCGGCAAAACAACCGCCCTGACAATCAGGTTTTTGACATTAAACCCAACTACTACTCTGCCGACAAGCTGAGCTACACCAACAACCGAAAACTTATTTTTGAAGGCGGAAATGAGTATAACCGCTTCGATTTTTCATCGATATATAACTACGACGAACGTATTGATCAGATAGTATATGAGCGCCCCTACTATCAGGTTTATCTCACCGAGAATATGATCCGGAGCGGGCGGGCTTATATGCAGGATTTTGATGCCAATGGAGGGTTTGTGGTAAACTATCAAAACGGCTATGAAAGTGTAGACCTGGAGGCTGATTATATGTTTGTACACTTCTACCTGCCGGCAGGCAAGGTCTTCCAGAATGCAGAGCTACACCTGGGCGGTGAGTGGAACTACAATCAGATGAACGAAGCCTCAGTAATGGACTATGATCCGGCTGCCGGTTTATACTACAAAAGTCTGCTGCTCAAGCAGGGAGGTTATAACTATCAGTACTGGCTGCTGCCTGCCGGCAGTGATGAAGCACTGGTAGAACCGGTAGATGGCAGCCACTGGCAAACTCAAAACCGTTACTCCATTTATGTATATCATCGCCCCTGGGGTGGAAGATATGACCAGTTAGTGGGT
>CAYPPC010000023.1:0-17955 GCA_964412435.1 uncultured Paludibacter sp. | reverse complement strand
TAAATCATCACCCAACTCTTCACGCATCTCATCAGCAATTTTCATAAGCTCAATAACCACCTCAGGATATTGAGATAACACATCATACCGTTCTCCGGGGTCGCGTCGTAAATCATACAACTCTGCTTTCTGTAAATCAACATTTGTCAACTTCCCGGGCTGCCCATCATTTCCGGGAACATAAGCTCCACATGTAACATAGCGGTGTGGAAACACAAGCTTAAACATTCCGTCAGTCACAGCGTGCAAATCATTTTTATTGAAATAATATACAAACGACTCCCTGGGAGTAGCATCCGCCTCTCCCTTTATTAACGACAGGATGCTTACCCCATCTATCTTTCTGTCAGGCATCGGAGACTCACTAATCTCAGCCAAAGTTGGCAACAGATCTATATTAGATGTCAACTTATTACAGGTACTCCCCGGTTTTGTTATGCCCTTCCAGTACATTACGCAAGGGACCCTATTTCCACCATCAAAGGTAGTAGCTTTTGCCTCACGTAACCCGGCTGCCGAGCCCGCATGATTACCATAGTTTGCCCACGGTCCATTGTCAGAGGTAAGGATAACCAATGTGTTTTCCTCAATACCGGCCTCCCTAATAGCTTTAAGTACCTCACCCACACTCCAGTCAAGCTCCATCATCACATCACCAAACAACCCCTGTTCACTTTTTCCTTCAAACTTCTCGGAAACAGCTAACGGCACATGTGGCATTGAATGTGCAAGATATATAAAGAAAGGATTATCCTTGTTTTTATTTATAAAACTGACCGCACGGGTAGTATAATCAGTTGTGAATTTTGATTGATCTGTATTATATCCTACTATTTTGTTTCCTTCATAAGTTGGCAAATCAGGAAAATTAAAAATCTCGCCCTGTTGTGGATGAAATGGCCACATATCATTAGAGTAAGGTAAACCATAATATTCATCGAACCCGTTTTGCAAAGGCATAAAGGGAGGCGCATCCCCCAAATGCCATTTCCCATAGATAGCAGTTTTATAGTTTTTCTGTTTGAGAACCTCGGCAATAGTCATTTCATCAGGATGAATTCCATATGGAGAATTAGGTCCCGGTGCACCTGAAAATCCAATCCTATTAGGATAACATCCCGTCAGCAGTCCCGCACGCGAAGCCCCACTAATAGGTTGCGCAGCCAAAAAGTGAGTAAATCTGACCCCTTCCGAAGCCATGGAATCTATATTTGGTGTTTCATATCCATACGCACCATTAAAGGAAAAATCACCATACCCAACGTCATCAAGATTTATTATTATAAAATTTGTATGCTCTTTAGCTTGTCCCCATACGGGAAAAGTAAATGTAGACAACACCAAAGGTGTCAAAAAATGTTTCATAATGTTATTGTAGTGTTTGTTATTGATAAAAAGCCACTAAGATAAAAAACAAAGTTAATCAAAATATATAAATCTATAATATCAATTCTGTACAACGGAGGCAAATGCTAAATAGCCTGATTTTTAAATTTCATTAATTGTCAATTTGAAATTATTTGTATTCACAATATTCACCTCATAATCTGAGGGAAGTTTAAGAGAATACCGTATTGAATCATCAGAACGAATCCATCTCAGATCCAACACTTCTTCACCTATGGGTACGGTTCCGCTACAACTTTCTAGTTTCAAATCAGCAAAGCTAATGGTTATAATTTTATTCTTACGGTCAATATCTTTTATCCCTAGAGCATCTCTGTATAACACATGTCCGATATATGATGCAAAGCCATGATTGCAGCTTGCATGGCTCTGCATATTCTCCCAAAGCGTTCCGGTTTGTTCGGCCATTGTATAGAAAAAATCTTGTACTTCTCTAATTACTTGGTTTTGTAAATTATAACGAGACAAGATATCCATGCGCATATAATTGCCCATAAATGCATTCGCTTGAAAAACATTCGGATAAACCACATTAACATCGCGGTTAGGACCAAACTCATTAACCAATCGATCCCATAACTCAGGATGAGAGATAGGGGTTGCCAAATTAAAGAAGAAAGCATAGTATTGACACACCTCCGTTGTATTTTCAGTGATTTTCAGATTGCCATTTACTCGGACGACATTATCGACAAAAAATTCACCATTATAAGATTGTCGTAGTATTGTTGTTTGAATATCTTCAGCCTTTTTTAACCATTCTTTATTGTCATACAAACTAGCGGCACTTCTTAAGGCAGCACTATATAGCATATTGGTTGGATAATTGATATCCTGCAGAAATTCACTGGCTCTCGACCATTCGACAAAAACCCAGCTTTCCAGATTTTCGAGTAGTCCATCATCATTTTCAAATCTAGAAAAATAGTTAAGGAGTTTTTCAATTCGGGAACTCAATTGAGCAACCAACGCAAGGTCACCTCCGTTCCGAGCATAGTCTTCCACCTGCAGGATAAACCACAGAGACCAATTAGGTATAAAAACTCCATCATTATGATCAGCCGGATAACACATCGGAATCATTCCTTCAGGCAAAAAATCAAATTTTTCAGGTAAAGCATAATTCTCCAAAAAGTTATATGATACAGTAGAGTATCCCGTAAAGCTTCTTTCCATAATAGCACTGAAATAACTGTCACATAACCATCCAGCACGTTCACGAGAGGGACAATCCATAAAAATATCCACTGAGTTCTGACGGAACGTTTGTTTGGCAGCATCAAATATTTTATTCAGCTTATCATTATTACTTGTAAAGGACGAGATCTTATTATCCGGATATGAAAATTCTCGTAGATAGAGTTTTTCTATTTCGCATTCTCCTTCTAAAACTATCACTTTTAGATACTTGAATGTATAGGATTCCATCGTTTCTAAATCATACTGTCCCGGTTGAAGCTCATAAATAATATGGTTACAGATATCACTTTGGCGTTGTTTGGTCTTCACATCGTCATCTATCAATAATTCATCAAAATAGAGCAGTAATCTAACTGGCTGAATACAATTTAGTCTTGTGCCAACAAATCCTGAAAAGTTGGTACCAAAGTCATAGATATAATATTCATTTTCTTTCAACCTCCATTTATCTTCTGATGCAATGGTGGCACTAATAATCTCTTGTGATGCTGTAGCAATTTCCTGAATCTCTTGCGATACCGGATATACCTCCAATTCTTCTTCGACAAATCCTTTAAATTGTTCACCTATTGCTGAGATTGAACGATCTTTATGATAGTTTTGTGGGGTAATCCTCGTTACGGTTCCTTTTGAGTGAATGTTGAGTGGTTTTTTCATTTCAAATGTTGGCATGGGCACATTACGGGACAAAAGTTTTACTTCAGGGAATCCTGCCAATTCTAATTTTTCTATGCCAACTTCCATAGAAGTCCGCCACCGATCATACCCTTCTTTCATCCGCCAATACTCTGTGAAAGGACGTTGAAAGCTGTATCGCTCCACTTTCTGGACACGCTCTTTGATCTGAAATACTTCAAAATCATCTACTGTCCCGGTTGCCAACACTACTTTCTCATCAACCATAGCCTCTGCCAATAGAAATGAAGGTTGATCAAGGGTATAATAAGTATTGATATTATAACCTGCAACTTCTATGGCAACCACATTCTCACCTTTTTTGGACCATTGATTGACAGAGTATTCGTCAACCCGATAATAGTCATGAGCAGCACGAGCCGGACCGGAACCAACAAATTCCCCATTTATATACAACCGATAAATACTGGATGCGGCTATCCTTATTTTAATATCTTGATCTGGGCTAGCAGTGAATGCGCCTCTAAAACCAAGATTTAGGTTCATTTCTTTTTCTCGCCCCTCCACCCACACTGGGATTGCATTTTCAAACTGTCTGTTTTTCTCAGTTGAACAGCCGGCCAAACAGCACAGGGCAATAATAGACAACAGACACCAAACCGAAAAATTTCTAAAGTATAACATTACATATATATTAAAGTGAAGATTTTTTATTTATTGAACATTATATACATCTCCTATATACTACAATACAAATATCTCACAAAAGATTATTTTACTATATAATCCACTATTGACAAGTATCCTTTTTCATTTGGATGTAAACCATCCAAAAACAAAGTCTCATCAATCTTACCTGTCTTTAACAGCAGAGGCTTTGATATATCTAAGTAAGTATATCCATGGAGTACACTCATTCTAGATATTTTCTTATTAATAATCTTTATCCGATCTTCTTGATCTCGCCTTGGAAGTAATCCTACCATTTTTATCTTTGCACCTGGTTGTCTCATTTCAATCTGCTTTAATAAAAACAATAGTCCTTCCAATATTTCATCATCACTGTTCAATTCCAGATTATTTGTTCCAATCATAAGAACAATCTCCTGAAAATCACAACCATCAAGCTCTCCATGATAAATACGCCAGATCACATTTTCAATTCTATCCCAACCACAGCCTAAATTAAGGAATCCGTAAGGCTCCATTTTACGTTTCCAACTTCGGTTCCCATTTTCATGCTCTGAGGATCCACCCCAATAATGTGTAATCGAATTGCCAATAATCACTCTCTGTGATTTCTTCTGCTCCAATTCCTTTAAAATCTTACCATGTCTTTCTTTCCATTCATATGTATCTGGCTCCCTACGCTGACTCACTGCCTTCATAGTAACAAGGTCTCCTAATGGCATATGGAGAATTTCTCTAATTATTTTCTCATAGGCATCTGCATAAGATTTCATTCCTAGATCATTGGGATGAATATTATCTACACATCCGTCCATAGGAATATTAATACTATCTTTTTTCAAATAATATACATTCCTTATACCAAGATTAATCAGAGAATCATAGGCCAGATTTAAAGCATTATTCATTCTATCAACTAAATCTTTAGACGACTCATTAATTTCATAGTTTGTGTAACCAATGTGGTCCACCAACAGAATGGGTGTTTCATGATTCACTCTTATTTTTTTCACTCCATACAATACTCTTTCCATCACCTCCTCAGATGACAAACTTGTCATATTGGGCAAACAATCATAAATATACAAGGATGCATCTATTTCGTCAATTAGATCAATCATTTCGTTCTCCAATAAACCATTACCGGAAAAAGCAAGATTAATTACAGGATAATTAAGAGTCCTTGACACAATATTTGTCCATCCCATTCCAGGTCTTGAAGCACACCCACCTTGAGCAATTGATGTACCATAAGCTACAATAGGTTTTTCTTGAACAGAAGGAATAAACTTAATTTCTGCTGAATTAGGTATACCTATATTCATCCATTTCACCGAATTATACAGAGGGAAAAATAAACAATACTCATTACCTCTTTTGTGGTATTTGCTTTGAGACAAACCATCATAAGTATATGTAATTGTATCATTAAAATGGAATTTACCTGCTACTAAGTGCCACTTCCCATCAGAGTCAATCATATATAAGTCTATCCCTGACTTACCTGTAGCGGGCATATGCATCATGGCTAGATCGTCTGTTACCTCATATTTAATTTCAATACTCTTCGCATTAGTATAGAAATGTATAGAGATACCGGCTGAGTTTTTCGATAAATCCCAGACCGGCTTTCTAACCTTACTTTCAGCTCTATCGGGTAATCTTTGATATGTTTTTCCTATTTCCCTAGTCCATCCCTGATTCTGTATAACATCATAGTTTTCCTTTAATGGATCGTAGCATCGAGTTTGGGCAATCAAAGGGATTGTTAGCAATGCAATAAGAATTAAGAGTACTACTCTTCTTGCAAAAACGACCATATTCATTTCAGTTAATATCCATTTCCAATTCAAGCTTTGCTTGTCCCTCTTCATTCCAGTATTTACAATCTAATTCAAAGAAAACCGAAGTATAAGGGATTACCAATGAAGTTTTAATAATTACAACCTGATATAGCTTACTTATTTCATCCAGTTTCTCGATTAACTCTTCATGGGGCACAAAAGCAACTTTACCCTGCAATAGCTCATATATTTCTTCTTTCAACACATCAATCCCCGAAATAATCTCATCATTATTCCCACTAGCTCAAACCCAACTCATCTTTCATTTCATATCCGCTCTCTCATTTGATCTTTATTTCCATTTTCTCAATCATTTTCTTTTAAGGTACGCTATCAATTCTTTCGGTCGATCAGACTGTATGATAGTCGCTTTTCCTGTATGAATAAGCCAGCCCCAGCTTTCATCGGGTTCACTTCTAAGGACGGCTCGAACATCATCGTGTCCCGCATTGTGGCCGACCAAAGGTCATTGAGCCAAAGCCCCAACGACATCTCACTGATTTCAGGCATCCATTTGAAGAAAGCGGTAGTATAAGAGGAAGAAGTGGAGTGAATGACAGTACGTTTTCTATCCTTGTAGCTCCCTACCAGCGTGGATGCGTTTCCTTTCTTCGTCATACAACCTGTTTGAGATAAAACAGCCATAAGAAAAAATATTATCCTCCAAGAGGTTAATAGGGATTTTAAGCTGAATCGACTTACATTAATCATAATAACTGTTTTTTCATTTTCAATTCTTTACAAACGCAAACTTCCCAATCATTAGATTTCCGCCTTTGTTAGCTTTTGCCTTAAAGGTGATTTTTCCCTTATTGGTATCTTCACGCATCACAAAGAGTTTCACCCAGCGACTCTCACCTTTCAAATCATCAAGAATAAAATCACGTCCCTCCACCGATACAATTCCCGCACGGTTTAGACTATTCCAGTCTTCAAACTGCACATACAGATCTCCAATAATACCGTTGGGGGTTTTCAGTTCCACGGTAATTTCATTACCCGTCCATGCTACACCTTTCTCATCACGCCATACATTGTCACAAATAACAGTATAATCTATATGATTATCCATCATCTCAACTTTATCCAATGTCTTTTTCCATGGTGCTTCACCAGTCGCTTCCATGTTCTCTCCGCAGGTAACATAGAGTAAAGCATCCTTAAACTCATCTGGTATTACAGTTTCAGCCTTTGGTGTGTAATCAAATAGTTGAAGGGCTTCCTCTTCCTGGAGCACATAATATGGATTGAAATTAGACTGCTCCATATATTCCAACAGGCTATTCTTCAATTGTGCCGCTACAGGTGAATCCACCGTCAGGTCGTGACCACACACCAACAGTTTTCCATTACCGACTTTACATTCAAAGATGGAAGCTAATTTGTCATTGATATGAAAATCACTAATAGGCTGCACGATCGGCACCAAATTTTGATGTGAGTTGATGATAAAGGAACGTCCTTTACTTACCGGGCGCCATTGCCAGTTATTGAAATTTTCCGTTGGAAAGCGCTCTAAAGCTGGATGCGCATTATTGATATACATACCCAAGGTTTTGTTATTCTGTCCTGGGAAGAAGGAGTTCGACCAAAACAAAGAGGTAAAATGCAACTCGCAAGTGTTGTTCTGTTTACCAAGCTTGTGCGCCAACAATAAGACTCTTCCTCCATTATCTAACACCTCTATGGCCTCATCATCCAGTACTTCCTTGACCAATACCGATGAGGTGGAAGGCTGTACAGTAGGATATACCCAAAAATCCCACTGATTATGGTAAGGTTGATCCTTTACCGTCACACTCAGTCTGTATTTCCCTGCCTCGGTGATCGCGTTCAAGGCAAATTCTACAATCCCTATGTCATTTAGTTTTCCTTTTTCGATAGTAGCATCCATTTTGCCGGATGCCATTACTCTATCCGTTTCATTGGTAATCATCCATTCTACCGGAGAGTGCAATATTTCTTTTCCATAATTAGCGACCTGTATATGGGCCGAAAAAACATCTTCATTTTTCCACACATAGTCTTTGAACCGCGCAACCGGCACCACACTGTTGGAATAGCGACTAAACTCACCAGGCGTTACAATCCCTTTTGAATCCCAGAAAGAATCGAGCCAGCCGACCAATGCCTCTCCCTGTCCGGAGTAATCAGTCATACTCAACATCTGGAAACCAGCACAAGAAGGTGTTCGATAAAATGTTTCGATCAGCGCTTTATATAGAATAGCCTGGAGGGCTCCACTTGCATCATGAAAGGGTTTGTCAAGGTGGGTGATATGATTTTTTCGCGCCGATTCCCGCAAACCGACAAGGTTACGTGCTTCCAGAACACCGGTATATTTATTAATCTCACTCCAAAGCGGATAAACCGGATATTGTCCCACTTCATGTGCCAGAATGGGAATGTCAGCCTTTGCATAATTCTCTTCCAGGTCGAAATCCGTGCCGTTACCTCGCAATCCGTATGTAACACCCACATTGGGTATATTATGTGTTGCCATATATTGGTCTACCGGCATTATTTTCCTAGCCGTAGAAACGGAGTAGAGGCGGCGGTTATCTTTTTCGCGCAACGGCTCTATCCATTTCTCCATCACTTCAAAGTCGGAGTTACCCAATTCGTTTCCAATACACATCATGACAAACGAGGGATGATTGCCGTAAGCTTCCAGCATCCGCTCCAATTCGGCAGGTACAAATTCATCAGCACTCGGGTTATGGCCTAATCCTTTGGGAAGTCCCTTGGTGGTCATCTCGGGTCGATCGGGGTTGATGACAGACATCCACCAGTCGATCCACAACACTTCTGCCTGAATATAAATACCCACTTTGTCAGCCGCGCCAAAAGCAGCATGTGGAGGACACCAAGAGTGAAATCGTACGTGATTCAACCCATACGATTTATAAATACGGAAAATACGCTCCCATTCCTCTTCATCACAAGAGGGATAACCCGTCAACGGGAAATGAAGACAATCTAAATTCCCACGCATAAAAACAGATTCCCCGTTCACTACAATTTTCGATTTAGCTGCCGAGATATCCCTAAAGCCAAAAACGGCTGTCTTTTCTTCCCGATGTCGACCTTGCTGCCAAACCACTTTCAGCGTATAAAGATTAGGAGAGAACTCGTCCCATGTCTTTACCGGAACATCCAAAAGCAGCGTTTTACGATAACTAAACACAGGCTCATTGACAGATAATGCTTCTTCAAAAAAGACAACAGTTTCACCGGTCTGGTTATCAATCAGAGTGTAGCCTACTGTACCATTGCTTCGCCTTGTTTCATTTTTGGCATTGAAAGTGACGGAAAGTTGATTATTGGCAACATCTGGGTAGGTATGCAAATTGTTTATGCTGATTTTTTCTTGTGGAATTAGTTCTATCTTACCTATAATCCCGTTCCAAATAATCTGAGTATATTCGCCGTAACTGTGTCCCTTATCCCCAATATTGTAAATCATATCGTTATTCACTCTTACCGAGAGCAGATGATTACCAGGAGACAGTTTCCCGAGGCTATGATAATGCGGTGTTCCTAATCCCTCCTGCACACCTACCGGTTTACCGTCTATCCAGACCTGGGATTGCCACATCACACGCTCGAGATGAAGTATCACATCCTTATCTTGCCAACTTTTAGGTATAGTAATCTCCCGGTTATACCATGCCGAACCGATATATTTGTATTTACGGGTAAGAATACCATAATCTGAACCAATAGTTTTTGTACCATAGCCAGCTTCATCCAAAGTGCCAGGCAACGTAATGGAACCTCCGGATATTTCCTCAAAGAACCTATTTTGTATACCTATACTGTCCGGATCAAGTTTTACTTGCCATTTTCCGGCGAGGGAAACAGTCTCCTGAGCATTCAATACGGAAAAAAAGAGTATAAAACAAACTGTTACAATAAAACAAATTGAGGTTTTCATATATTTATTACTTTGAAAGGGTATACATAATATTTTTTCATCATTGCGAAGATCAAATTAAATTAATCTAAATAACAATTATTGTCTCCTTACAATTAACATCCAATTCTAAAACCTTCTCCCCTTCATTTCTATCATTGAACATCCATCTCCAATTCAAGCTTTGTTTGCTCCTCTTCACTCCAGTATTTACAATCTAATTCAAAGAAAACCGAAGTATAAGGAATTACCAATGAAGTTTTAATAATTACAACCTGATATAGCTTACTTATTTCATCCAGTTTCTCGATTAACTCTTCATGGGGCACAAAAGCAACTTTACCCTGCAATAGCTCATATATTTCTTCTTTCAACACATCAATCCCCGAAATAATCTCATCATTTAAAAAAGACAATTCATTATCCAGAAAAGTATGTGAAAAAACATGTGGTGTTTCATTTATCAATGTACTAACATAAGACAGTACCTCCCCATAAGGTTCCTCTGCAAAGAGAGTAGTAATACCCTGTTTCGATTGCAGTGGATATGCCATATCAGTAACAACAATCCAGTTACGGTGTCCCAATAAAGGCATTTTTTCTTTTAATTCTACCCGCCAATCAGTATTATTTTGTAGATTATCATCTTCAGTTTGTCCTACCCCACAGGACAAAATGAAAACAAATAGAGATATGATAATTATTACATTATTCTGCATATTATTTACTATTACATCTTTAATGTTATTCCTTCCCCTTCTTTAAGAGAAATATTATTTCCAACAGCTTTCTTCCTGCCAGTGAGAGTCAACTTAATTGAATCCAAAGATCCTTTTATCACTTCAAGCGTAACAGCATCGCCCGCAACCGTACAGGTGCCCCATGAATATCCATTACTCCAGAAATAATTTCCCGGCTTATTGGTAAACTGCATGCGACGCTCAACTCCCGAGTATTGAAAATCACTCAAAGCAATTATACTTGCCCAGCTAGCCATAGAGCGAGCATAATGATGTCCACATTCCGGCTCACTAAAAGGATTTCTTTTAGCACCATCATGACGTTCGCGAATAGCTTTAATACATTTTAGAGCTTCATCTTCCATATCTTCATAAATCATACCGACAGCTGCACTATATTCAAAGCCGGTCATAACTTCTCCAAAATAAGGAAAAGGCACCTTCAAACGGCCTTTTGGCCAAGAGGCCATTAACAAACCTGATTCGTTCCCCATCACATAGGATCGCATATTATTAAAATGAGCACTAAAGTCTTCCACATAATTGTATTTCATTATGCTCTTCAGTGTAGTCTTAATATTATTGTCGTCTGCTAAATATCCTAACCCGCAGATATGAGCCATATATTGCCCCACCAATTGATCAACCAAACAACCTTTTCCTAATTGAAAAGCAGGAATTTTTGTATTATCAGATCCTTCCATATCCAAGAACTCAAATGTGTCTGGATCTGTGATCTTATGTTCATAATACTCTCCATTGAAAAGGTTTTTATCCATCCACACACTACCTTTATTAAATAAATCCTTACACTTTCTCTCGAACTCTTTATCCTTCATTGCCAAAGCCATCTTCTCTGCAGCTTTCAAAGCACCCAAATACCAAAACCCCATTTGTGGATTAGGACCAAAGTAATCAACATCCATTGTATTGTGCTGACGACCTTCCATTACACCATCTTCATTGGCATCCCATCCCTTTTCAACCCATGCATATGACAAAACCTTTTTGATTTGCCCCCAATTATCTCTTAAGAAATTATTATCACCCGATAATTGCCACTCTCTGTAAATTTTCATGACACAGCCCATTTGCCCATCAGCTGCCGTAGAATTGCCTTTGGAAGCTTCAGATAAAGGTAGTGAGGCACGAAAATTCATTAATCCGCTCTCTTTTGTTGCATAGTTGAACTCAACATCTCTCATCGACCTTGCCAGATCACCAAAAAGGAAAGGGGTAGCAACCTCATAATTCCACACATGAGTACATGAGCCTGCACAAGAACCAAATCGATCCATCACGCCCTCCCATCCCATCATATGCCCGCTGGGCAATCGAAAAACTGTTTGAGAGCGCAGAATGGCAAGATTAAACAAAGCTGCCTCTTTGATTACATCAGGATAAGAACTGTTCAAGAATGCATTCACAAAACTAAGCGTTTGCTTTTCTAAGTTAGGTATCTGAGGAACGATTTTTTCAGCAGCATCCCATGCATCCTCATACTTAGAACTATAATAATTACCAACTACAGACGGAGACCACGCCTTTCTGTTAGGAAAATTCCATACTAGAAAAAAAGTAAACGTCTCGGTTTGACCAGGTGCAATTCTTTTCTTCACCGACAATGAAGCCATAGGATCATCTTCAATCTGACTATGAACATTCTCCAAAACACCATCGTCACTAAAATCATCCCAAAAGTTCAATATGGCATTGTTCCAGTGGTCTTGAACGGAAGCTGTCCGATATGATATTCCATCTGATGCCTCCGTAACCAATGCCATAGTCCCCCATGCGGGATCATCCTTTTCCACACCCTCCGAATAAAAGTATATTCCTCTTAGATTGTGTTTTCCAGTCCTATATTCATTCTTATTTTGCTTTGCACCTATGGGGATATAATCACCTTTCCAATCTGTATTAAACTTGCTTCCGTCTTTACCTATAAAATTTCGTATCGAACCACAAACAGCTACCTCAAGAGGTTCTTTTCCATTGTTCATCACTTCATAAGTAAGAACAGCAACAGGCAGGCCACTTCCATCAGCATCGCCAGGTATTAATGGATTAAACCCTTTTACTTCCACCGTGATAGGCAACTTTTCATCAGATAAAGATACTTGTCCAAAAGGATAAGCTGCGCTAAACTTAGCATTTGAAAAACGAGGGAATCCATGATGATTTACGGGGCGTCCCTCATAATGAAGATACTCGTGAGACTCAAGAGAACCTGCAAGTAGCGTGGTAGAAGATGTACCATCCGTAGATTCAACATAAACGGCAAAAAAAGGAGCATTAAGACCAGTTGTAACCGTACTATATTTTTTCCCGGGAATATTCATTATTTCCCAATCACGCAATTCACCTCTCCCACCCAACGAAACAGTACCTGTACCAATCCCACCCAAAGGTAGAGCTACTTCGACTAGATGGTCTTGGTCATAGGTTTTAAGAGTTGGCCAAGATTGAGGTTGCCACTCCTGTGATAAAATCACGGAGCATGTAAATAGATAAATTAAAATAAGATGGATTATTTTCATTGACACTTGTTTTTAAAGTCAAAGGAGTCATTATAATACAACTCCTTTATCCTTTCATTAAATTTATTTTTTACCAATTTGGATTTTGAGTCAAATTTGGATTATTATCCAAAGCACTTTGCGGTATTGGCCATAAATAATGTTTTGAAGAATCGAATGTGCGATTTTGCCCTAAGAACATTTCCTGGGTGTAATCTCCAATCGCACTATTTTCATCTCTATTTATTCCATATCCGGGTTTATCCAGTACTATTTCAGCAGTTTTCCACCTAAGTATATCAAAATAACGTTTGTGTTCTGCAACAAATTCATGACGTCTCTCCTCTCGGATATATGTTCTCATAAGATCTTGATCATTTTGAACCGAACTAACACTAGGCAAGCCTGCACGTTGACGCACATGATCAACATATTCTACAATTCGGTTATTACCAGGATCATACTCATTCAGCGCTTCAGCAGCAATTAAAAGCACTTCTGCATAACGATATAGACTAAAATTTGTCCATGATTTACTAGGAGTCTCTAATATCTGATCATTATACTTTAAATACATATAACCAGTAATTCCTCCTCCTTCATTGTTAATGCGCTCAGGTCGGTTAAAGGCTGGATGAGGCATATATGGCTCGTATTTTCCATTCGGACGCAAGCATTCATAACCTGGCAGGAAAAATGTTTTTTTTAATCTTGCATCTCTATTTTCCCATGGATTTTCAATATCATAAAGAGGAGATTCATAAATAGTTTTTCCATCAACCATTTCATAAGAATCCACTAAATCACGTGTGGGACAAAAGCTTGCCCAACCTTGTCCAGTTATTCCAGTACCCGCAGGAGAAGATAAAATAGGCAACATATGTGTACGTTCATTTTCTTTATACTGATTGGCAAGAATTACCTCCTTGTTATTATTATTTGCATCAGATACAAATAGAAATGCAAAATCTTCCTCTAACTCATAAAGATTCATATCGATAACTTTCTGAGCAGCACTAGCAGATTCGCGCCACAAATCAGAGGCATCCTGCCCATTATGAAACTTTTTATAACTAGCCATATCCAAATAAATATCTGCTTTTAAAGTTAAAGCAGCTCCTTTTGTTATACGGCCTATATCATTACCACTATAACTTTCCGGTAAATATTCTATTGCCTTCTCTACATTTAGCAATGCATAGTCTATCACCTCCTGTTTTGATGTACGCGGTAAAGCTGCATTTTCTAATTCAATTGGTCGTTCTTTAATTAATGGAATATCTCCAAAATGACGAGTCATCCTATAATATTTAAGTGCTAAAATAAATCTAGCTTCCCCTTCAAAGCGTTGCTTTTTAGCCTGGTCAATTTCCATTATATTTAATTTATCTATATAATAAAGAATACGAAAAATATCTCCGTACACCCATTCTTCATTCAGATAATTTGTGGCGGAATTATGAATTCCTTGACAAATATATCCCAAACCACCTTCTCCCCATGCGTTTGTCATCAAAGAGTTATCACTTTGACAATCTCTCCAAAAATCTCGCTGCCCCGGCATAATGGCATATAGGGCATTTACTCCTTTCTCAGCATCAGCTTCTGTGTTCCAGAAAGTATTTTCTGACGCCTGTGCTAGTGGATCACGATCTAAAAAATCAGTACAACTATTCATTATTATAATTACACCAATAAGTATATATATATTAAATTGTCTCATTTCATTCAAAATTTTAAATTAAAACCAAATGCAAATGTACGTGGTAATGGATACCAGCTTCCTTCGGGGTCAAAACCATCATAGCCCGTTAAGGTAGCAATATTTTGTACTGTTAAGAAAAACCGAAGCGATTGAATATTTACCTTCTTTAAAATATCACCAGGAACTGTATATCCCACTTGGATATTTTGTATTTTCAGATAGTTTGAGTTGCGTAGCCAATAACTATTATATTGAGTGTCATTAGATGTATTTGTCAATGTTAAACGAGGATAAGATGCATCCTTATTAGAATCACTCCATGAATCCAGATGCATAGGTCGTGCATTTTGAGAAAGATAAAAGGCCCATCCTTCGTAACCGCTAATGTATCTGACAACATTGAGGCGTCCATATGTATTCATTGAAACGTCAATATTTTTATATCCGAAGCGTAAGTTAATCCCATAATTTACTGGAACCTTTCTATTAAGAACAACACGGTCATCTCCATCAATAATATTGTCATCATTTTGATTTTTAAATTTAATATTACCGAGTTGAACACTTCCCTGATTAGCGTGATTATCAATATCCTCCTGACTTTGAAATAATCCTTCAGCTTCGTACCCATATATTAGTTGATAACGATCATTCAAGTAGGTAATTGTATTATTCTCAATCCATTTATCAGATTCGCCCATCTCTAATACTTTATTCTTAGAAAAACTTGCATTCATATCAATTCCCCAATTCCAGTTCCCACTATTATCATCATACATAACCAAGAACTCCATTCCTCTATTTCTCATTTTAAGTAAATTTGAATACGGTGCACTTAAACCAAATTCTTTAGGTACTGGTGGCTGATATAAAATATCCTTCCTCAAATTATTAAAATAATCTAGTGAGAATTTGATTTTTTGATCATATATTCCAAAATCGACTCCAACATTAGTCATCTCTGAAACCTCCCATGTGATACTGTTATTAATAGCCATATTGTTAAATGCACCTCCAACAAGAATATCATTAAAAGAATATATCTTCGGATTGTAATTCAATACCTGCGCTGTTGCATAATATCCAACCTTCTCTGCGTCACCGAGCGTTCCCCAAGATGCTCTTACTTTTAACTCTGACAACATGGATAGTTTTTCTAAAAAGCTCTCCTTATGTATATTCCATCCTGCAGAAAATGAAGGAAACGCTCCCCAGCGATGCCCTTTTGCAAAGCGTGAAGAACCATCTGAACGCAAATTAGCCTCAAACAAATATTTACCATCATAATCATAATTCAAGCGCCCGAACAGTGATTGGATTGCTACATCATAGGTATACGGTTTGCCTGAGGAATCATCGCTTCCATTCTGCAAATTACTACTACCAACACCTAATACATCGATATTATCAAAAGGCATATTATCCCGAGACGCCCAAAAGCCTTCCGATTTAAAATATTCCTGAGAATATCCTCCCAATAATTTGAAGTTGTGATCAGAGCTTATCTTAAAAGAATAATCTGACAAAATCTGCAATTGTGTCCTATAGCTATATGTGCTAGTTTCCTTTAAGGTTGGCACTAAATTTTCTGTTTTTGCTATATTACCGTCAGCATCATAAAGATAATAGGTCTTGGTTCGATCTTTATATCTCACATCTGAGGAATATGAAGCGATATTTCCATTTATATTCCAGTCCTTTAGAGGTGTATATGTAACATCAAAAATAGAAAGCATTTCTTTGTGCCGCTCCCGACCATAACCCGACTCATAAACGCCTGCAATGGGATTACTAGCCATAGATGATCCAACTCCATACAAACCATTTCCTTCTTTAATGGGAGTAATAGGAGAAATACGACTGGTTTGAGATTGCCATGTGGTCATATCCCCTCCTGGTTTTTCTATGTTAGTATGAGTATATTGTAAATTTGCTCTTGCCTTCAAATTTTTAGCTAACTGAAATTGCAAATCAGGCTTAAATATCAATCTATTGTAATTATTATTAGGTAAATTACCCTGCTGATAATCATTTGAAACTGAGAAACGATAAGTAATCGATTTTTCTGCTCCTGATAATGCTAGATGAACGTTATTAATAAGGGTATTATTTCTATATATTTCTTTGTACCATTTATTATCTGGATATTTCCCCGTTCTCAAATCTTGAATACCTTGTTCTCCAAAATATGCATCTTTTCCATCATTCATCAATGCCTGATCATATAAACGCATATAATCCTCTGAACCTACAAAGTCAAGTTTGAACTGTGGATTTTGAACACCTACACTTGTTGACAGCTCTACTATTGGACGATCAGAAGCTTTAGCCATTTTAGTGGTAATCAGAATAACACCATTGGCTGCACGAGAACCATAAATTGAAGCCGATGCTGCGTCTTTTAGTACAGATATAGATTCAATATCATTAGGATTTAAAGTGTATATATTACCAGGTATTCCATCAATTAAAATCAAAGCACCCGAAGTTTCCCCAATGGTTGAAGTACCACGAATATTCATCTTCGCCCCTGCCCCAACAGCTCCACTTTCTTTAGAAATCAGGAGACCGGGTACTGAGCTAGACAGCAACTCCTGAACGTTTGTTACGGGACGAGATTTCAAAGCTTCATCTGCTTTAACTGTTCCAATTGCTCCTGTCAAATTCACTTTCTTCTGCACACCATACCCTACTACAACCACTTCATCAAGCGCCTGCATATCCTCTGTCAATCTCACATTAATGTTGTTCCTTCCTTCTACACTTATATCCTGATGCAAATATCCGATATAAGACACAACCAGTATAGCATCGTTAGCTACATTAATTGAAAATTTGCCATCATAATCTGTAACGGTTCCGTTTGTAGTGCCTTTTTCAATAATATTTGCTCCAATTATTGGTTCACCACGCTCGTCAGTAACAGTTCCTGTAACTTGCTTTTGGTTCTGTTTTGGGGTAGTATATTTACCATCAATCAAAGTCAATATAATTGCTTTATTATTTACCTGATAAGTTATATCTGTATTATTTAATGCAACATTCAAAATCTCAAATATAGTTTTCTTAGTTACATTAACGGACACCTCAAGGTCTTTGTTAATTATGTCATTGTTGTAGAAAAAATAAAAGTCGGATTGAGATTCTATCTTATTAAGAAGATCTCCCAACTTTATATTATTTTCATTAATTGTCAGATGCGTCTTTTGTGCATAAGAGTCAACTGCATAAATTTGCATAACGCCAATGACAAACAAAAAGAGTGTTATTCTCATAATAAAGAGTAAAAATTTAGGAA
>CAYPPC010000022.1:3322-18823 GCA_964412435.1 uncultured Paludibacter sp. | reverse complement strand
TTTGCAGTTTTACAACACAGGCAATATCCCTTCGATCAAGAAATAACTCAATTGTCTAGAGTGGAAAAAAGCAGTGAATTATATTAGATTCACTGCTTTTTTAATGCTTTTACTGCTTTTTGCCGTAGGCTAAATCACCTGCATCTCCCAGACCGGGAATAATATAGGAGTGCTCATCCAGTCCGTCATCAACAACAGCTGTCCAGAGAGTAATAGAATCATCAAATTTATTTTGCAAATAGTCCAGGGCGGTCTGACTTGAAATAATAGTAGCAATGATAACTTTTTCAGGTTTTCCCTGAGTCAGCAAAGCACCGTAAGATAGCTCAATGGAACTCCCGGTAGCAATCATCGGATCAACAATTAACAAAGTTTTTCCATCCAGATTGGGAGAAGCAATATACTCAATGTGAATATCAAACTTCAGCGCATCTTTATACTTTCTATAGGCAGATACAAAAGCACTTTCAGCGTGGTCAAAGATATTGAGGAAGCCTTGATGAAACGGAATCCCCGCACGCATAATGGTGGATAAAACCAGTCTCTCACTTATTTTTCGAACATCGGCAATTCCCAGCGGAGTTTGAGTGGTGTCCTCTTTGTAATCCAGAGTTTTGCTAATCTCATAAGCCATTATTTCACCGAGTCGCTCCATGTTTCTGCGAAAACGCAAGGGATCCTTTTGTATCTCTACAGATCGCATCTCTTTAATATAGTGGTGCAGAATAGAGTTCTGCTCAGATAGATTAACTATTTTCATAGGTGATTTTTTTATTTATGGTCGTCTGTTCTTTTTATATTAGTCCTGACAATGAACTGATTTAAACTTATTTCTTTTTACACATAGTATTTCGGCAACGCTCAATAACCTAAAACATAGTACTCCCTTGTTTTATGATTTGATGTATTAGAAAATGTCGTTTTAGAAAACATAGTGAAAAAATATCTTCGATATTCTTGTCGGTAAATTCAACATTTAACGTAAAATTAAAAGTTTAAACGACTTCAATTATATACATCAGAAAAACAAGTTATAGCCAAGTACTGAAAGCACAATCCAGGAAACTCCAAGGGTGAAACCTCCGATTACCTGAGCGGGAGTGTGTGCTTTCAGATAAATTCGTGATACTGCCACTAATCCTGAAATCACGAGCGATGCAATTATCAAACCTACCGGATTGATGCTCATCAGCCAGGAAACCGCCACAATACTCCCGACAAATCCACCCACACCGGCAGCATGAGCGCTGATTTTCCATTTCAGGTTGATAAAAACCAGAGATATCAACGAGAGAAGGGTTCCCACTCCCACGGCTACCAGTTCCGGTGGAAACTGCAACGTACTACTCAAAAATATCACCCAGAAAATATAGGCCAGAAAGGCAAAAAGATAGGGCATAGTACGTTCTTCTCGTCTGGAAATAAAGAGATCCCGCACCTGTCCGCGTCTCATCATCAACAAAATAGGAAGTGCCGGCAAAAGTCCGGTAAACAGAAAAGTACCGACAATGGCCAGTGTACGATAACTACTTCCCATCACCTGAAAAGCGGGTATCTGCATCAGCAAAATTATACCAAACACCGGCATCAGCAAGGGCTGAAACAGGTAGGAAATGGTTTTCATTATTGTTCTCATTAGTTTTATTTTTTCCGGCGCCACGCTCATCTTAAATTTCTTTGCGCAGGCGGGCCAACGGGATGTTTAGTTGTTCCCTGTATTTTGCAGCAGTTCTACGTGCAATAACATATCCCCGCTCTTTTAGTGCTTCCACCAGACGGTCATCATTGAGCGGATTGCGTTTATCCTCCTCATCGATCAGGTCCATCATTACTTTTTTTATTTCACGCGTTGAAACCTCTTCTCCCGACTCATTGGTCATCGACTCCGAGAAAAAATGCTTCACCGGAAAAACGCCGTGTTCAGTCTGCACATATTTGCTGTTGCTCACCCGCGAGATGGTAGATACATCCAATCCGGTAACATCTGCAATGTCTTTCAGAACCATTGGTTTCAGAAAAATATCATCACCTTCGATAAAGAACTCCTCCTGAAAGTTAACAATGGCACTCATTGTTTTCATCAGGGTCACCTGCCGCTGGCGAATGGCATCAATAAACCAACGCGCCGAGTCAATTTTTTGTTTCACAAAAATCAGCGCGTCCTTTTTCTCTTTCGTCTGATTCGATTTATTGGCTGCATAATCCTCAAACATCTCGGTGTAGGTTGAGTTAACACGCAACTCGGGCACATTACCACTATTTAAGTGCACAGTGAGGGTGCCGGCATCATTCTCCACAAAAAAGTCAGGAATAATTACCGAAAGTGTTTTCTCCATCAGGCTGCCTCCCACCGTATTGCCCGGTTTGGGGTTGAGGCGGGTAATCTCATTCAGTATTTCACGCAGTTCATCTTCATCAATATTGAGCGACCGAAGAATTTTATCGTAATGTTTCTTGGTGAACTCTTCAAAATAATCTTTCAAAAGTACAGTAGCCTGCTCCACCAGCGGTGTCTGCTCTTTACGTTCAAGTTGCAGCAAAAGGCACTCCTGCAGATTTTGCGCCCCGATTCCGGGCGGGTCCAGTGTTTGCACCTTCCGAATCAGGCGACTCATCTCTTCATCTGCTACCTCAATACCTACCTGAAAAACCAGGTCGTCCACCATCGACTCCGCATCGCGGCGTAAATACCCCTCGTCGTCGATGTTACCTATGATATATTCAACCAGTTTTTGCTCCTGCTCATTCAGATCGAGCAGACCCACCTGTGAAACCAGGTGTTCGTGAAAAGAGATACCGGCAGCAAACGGAATATCTTCATGCTTATCATCGCGCGAACGGTTGTTGGCTACCAGTTTATAATCGGGAATATCATCATCACTCATATAGTCGCCCAGATCGAAATCACTCTCATTTTCGCCGCTCACAGGCTCCTCCATCCCGTCGCCTTCGCTAACGGGACTGTTCTCATCCATCCCCTCCTCCAATGCCGGATTCTCCTCCAACTCATGCAAAATGCGCTCTTCAAGCTCCAGGGTTGGAATTTCCAGCATTTTAATCACCTGAATCTGAGCAGGCGAAAGCTTTTGCTGAAGTTTTTGTTCTAAATGTTGTTTTAACATATAAGTTTCCGGAAATTGTCGGTTTAAAATTAAAATTCATTCATCTATTATACAAAGATAACCTATTTCATTCAATAATTGGGGATAGCTTTTCTTAAAATAAACAAATTGAAACCACCAGGCTGCATTCCGGCAGGCATAAACTACCCGATTTTAGCTCTTTCGCAACAAAATCCCGAAGCAAGGATGACTTTCAAAAGAGAGGGTTGAGAAACCGAAATTATTGATTAATTTTGTAGTTGAAACAAATTTCAAATTTACTGAGGCAATAGAAATGTACAACCGGGATGAACTGAAACAGCTGAAAAAAGAGTTTTGGGAGGGATTTGGGCTTTTTTGCTCGCATCATCCGGTGCTTGGGAAGCGCAAAAGCAAGTTTATGCTCTATAATACAAAAATGAAGCATGTGGATTTGAAGTTTGATGCCGGCCGCGACGGTGCTTATGTTATTTTAGAACTTAATCATCGCAATGAGGGTGCGCGGCTCGATATGTTTGAACAGTTTGAAAAATATAAAGTGATTATGGAAGCTGATTTTCCGGAAGGCCTGATCTGGGACTTTGCCTATCGCCTGGAAACCGGCAATGAGGTGTGCCGCATCTACAGCCAGAAAACCGGAATCGATATTCACCGCCGGCTCGACTGGATGGAGTTTTATCGCTTTATGTCAGAGGAGATGCTTAAACTGGAACGCGGTTTCCGTGAAGTAAAAGATTTAATACAGTAATTAAAAAAAATGGAGCTGAGGCGCACACAGCACACTTTCAGGCTTCAAAGATAAGATATGATTGATCAACAGACCGTAGCACGGATTCATGAAGCTGCCCGCATCGAAGAGGTGGTTTCCGACTTTGTTACACTGCGTAAGCGCGGTGTCAACCTGCTGGGTCTTTGCCCGTTTCACAATGAGCGTACGCCCTCATTCACCGTGTCGCCGGCCAAAGGAATTTTCAAATGTTTTGGCTGTGGAAAAGGCGGTAATGCAGTGAACTTTGTGATGGAACATGAGCAGATGAACTATGTGGATGCGCTCAAATACCTTGCAAAAAAATACCACATAGAGGTGGTTGAGAAAGAGCTGACTGCCGAAGAGGTGGCCGCCCGCAACGACCGCGAAAGTATGTTGCTGGTCAATGAGTTTGCCCAGAACTACTTCTCCACCCAGCTGCACAAACACGCCGAAGGCAAGGCAGTGGGACTCTCCTATTTTCGGGAGCGTGGATTCCGGGAGGATATTATTGAGAAATTCAAACTGGGGTACTCCCTCGAGGAGAGAGACGCTTTTACACAAACAGCCCTTAAATCGGGTTATAAGTTAGAATATCTGGTGAAAACCGGACTCACTTTCGAGGGCGACAATAATTATGTTGCAGACCGCTTCCGCGGACGGGTGCTCTTTCCGGTACATACTATTTCGGGAAAAGTGGTCGCTTTTGGAGGGCGCACACTGCGAAAAGATGATAAAACCGCTAAATATATCAACTCTCCCGAATCGGAAATTTACCACAAAAGCAACGAGCTTTATGGGATTTTCTTTGCCAAGCAGGCTATCGTAAGGCACGACCGCTGCTACCTGGTGGAGGGCTACACGGATGTGCTTTCCATGCATCAGAGCGGAGTTGAAAATGTGGTTGCCTCCTCCGGAACTGCACTCACACCGGGTCAGATTCGGATGATTCACCGCTTCACAGAGAATGTTACCATCATTTTCGACGGGGACCCGGCCGGTATCAAAGCTTCCCTTCGGGGAATTGACCTGCTGCTTGAAGAGGGAATGAATATTAAGGTGTTGCTGCTGCCTCAGGGCGACGACCCCGACAGCTTTGCGCGAAAGCACAATGCTTCTGATTTTATCGCCTATGTGGAAGAGAACTCTACCGACTTTATCCGTTTCAAAACACAACTGCTGTTAGATGATGCAGGAAATGATCCGATCAAACGGGCCGGTCTGGTACAGGATATTGTGGGTAGTATTGCTGTTATTCCCAATAAAATTATTCAGGCTGAATATGTCAAAGAGTCGAGCAACCTGCTCGATGTGCGAGAAGAGACGCTCTATCATCAGATCAATATTATCCGTGCAAAAGCCCGCCAGGAGCATCAAAGAAGAGTTGAACGCGAAGCCCGCACCGCCACAGCTGAAACCGCTGCTCCTGTTACCGAAACAGGTACCATACCCCAGACTCCTGTTCGGCAGTTCGATGATGAAGAGCGCAACTTGCTGGCTGTTTTGATCAAATATGGCACCCATATTTTATACTATCTCAACGACGAAGAGGGAAATTCCAGCATTCCTCAAACGGTCTCCGATTATGTATTTTCTGAACTCGAAAATGATCATCTGAGTTTTCAGAATCCGGTTTTCAGAAAAATTTATGAAGAGCTGCGCACCCTACCCCATCTGACTCAGGAGGAGCTGGAACGATATTTCACCACGCATGCCGACGCAACTGTGAGCAGCGCTACCGTGGAACTGATTACCGAGAAATATACGCTCAGTAAAATTCACTCGAAATTCCGTGAAGTTGAGTCTGACGACAAAAGGCTTCATGAACTAGCCCCACGCTATATCTACGAGTACAAGCTGGCACTCATTATGAACAAACGGCGTGAAAAACTGTTGGAAATGAAAAAGGCATCGGAGAGCGGTGATATGAATCACCTGAAAGAGCTGATGCTTGAAATTGAGGAGATAGACTACTTCAAAACAGCACTTTCAAAGGAGCTTGACCGGGTGCTGAATATGCTTTAAGACTATGACAAATAACTGGAAAGAGCAGACACGCAAAGCATCGCGTGAACTGAACCTGCTGTCGGAAGACAAAATTAATAGTGTGTTGTTGCAACTGGCCGATGAAACAGAGAAGCATTGTGCTGAACTGCTGAAAACCAACGCCAGGGATCTGGCTAAAATGGAGCCTAAAGATCCGCTCTATGATCGTTTGCTGCTTACAACAGAGCGCATTTTCGGCATTGCTGCCGACATTCGCAATGTGGCCGGGCTACCCACGCCGCTGGGCAAAGTTTTACACTCAGATACCCGCCCTAACGGGATGCGTCTGCGTAAAGTTTCGGTGCCGTTTGGCGTGGTGGGGGTGATTTATGAAGCGCGCCCCAACGTGAGCTTCGATGTCTTTTCACTCTGCTTCAAATCGGGTAATGCCTGCATACTGAAAGGCGGTTCTGATGCTCATCACTCCAATGAAGCGATTGTGCAGTTAATCAAAAAAGTATTGCGCAACAGCGGACTGAACGAACATATGGTAACACTGCTGCCGGCCGATCGTGAATCAGCTGCTGAGTTGATGGATGCGGTAGGATATGTGGATGTTATTATTCCGCGAGGCGGCTGCGGGCTGATCAATTTTGTACGGGAGAATGCTAAAGTTCCTGTTATTGAAACAGGCGCCGGCGTTTGTCACACCTATTTCGATGAAGCAGGTGATTTAGATAAAGGGCGCAATATTATTTTCAACTCCAAAACAAGGCGTGTGAGTGTTTGCAACTCACTGGACAGCCTCCTGATTCATAAAAACCGTCTGCAGGATCTGCCGGAGCTCTGTGCCTCGCTGGCCGAAAAAGAGGTGCTGATCTATGCCGACAAAGATGCCTATGAGTCGCTTCAGGGCAGTTATCCTGAAAAACTGCTGCAACGGGCCGGCGAAGTGCATTTTGGAACAGAGTTTCTTGATTATATTATGTCGGTAAAAACTGTTACAGACACCGAAGAGGCGATTGAACACATCTCCCTGCACAGCTCGAAACACAGTGAGTGTATTATTACCGAAAATTCGGAAGCTGCCTCACTCTTTACCAAAGCGGTGGATGCTGCCTGCGTTTACACCAATGTTTCCACGGCATTTACCGATGGTGCACAATTTGGCTTAGGTGCCGAAATTGGTATCAGCACACAAAAGCTGCACGCCCGCGGACCTATGGGACTGGGCGAACTTTGCTCCTACAAATGGATTATTGAGGGTGAAGGACAGGTGCGTGACGCTTAACCGGAAAGTTTATTATTTAATACCAGGGGTGCAAATTTAAGCGTTTGCATCCCTTTTTATTTGGTTTTCAGGAGGTTTCAGCACCGAAATCAACAATTTACGGCTATTTTTGCGTTTTATTGAAATTTTTTGCTTTTCTTTGTACCCGAAAGTAAAGTGTATTTTTCGCTTCGGTTTAATTTTCCATTTCCTCTCCCATTTTCGAATGAACGAGATTTGTGATTTTTTTACCTTTCGCCTGGATACGTTCTACAATCACAATTTTTATTCATTTTTTTATTATTTCATTTTATGAACATTTATTTTGGTAACCTGAGCTATCGTGTTCGGGAAAACGATCTCCTCGGAGTTGTAGAGGAGTACGGAGAAGTTGTATCTTGCAAAATCATCAAAGACCGCGATACCGGTCGTTCAAAAGGTTTTGGTTTTGTTGAAATGGCTGAAGCCGCTGATGCAGAAAAACTGATTCAGGAGCTGAACGGCGCTGAGTTTGACGGTCGTCAGATGGTAGTAAAAGAGGCTAACCCCAGAGCATAAGCTCATTTTACCCATGAATTATAAACTTCCATTTCCTGTAAAGGATCTGGAAGTTTTTTTGTAGTTTTGTATGCAGTTTTAAGATTTAATTTTATGAAAAAAGGACCCGGATTATTTCTCAAGTTTATACAGCTTATATTTTTGACACTTGTCATCACTTTTCTGACATCATTGTTAATCTCCATTCCCAGCTTGATAAGCTCTTTTTCCGGCAGTGAGCACACTCCCGGCGTGAATGTTGAGAAACTGATTCAGCTGTTTGTTTCGCTTGCCAGTTTTGTTCTTCCGCCGGTTATTCTCGGCTATATGTGGTTTGGTAAAAAGTGGAAGCAGGCCTACAAAACCACCCGGCTACCTTCTAAAAAGCATATCGGCTATGCACTCTTAGGCTATTTTGCCATTATGCCGTTTATCTATGCGCTGTCGCATCTCAACCAGCAGATGGTGCTGCCCGAATGGATGGCAGGTCTGGAGGGTGTTTTACGCTCACTCGAAGATTCCGTTGAAGCAACCATGCGCCGCTTTCTCGAAGTAGAGACTATCTGGGGCTACCTGTTCAACATTTTAGTTATTGCCGTTACTCCGGCAATTGCTGAAGAGATCTATTTCCGCGGTGCCCTCTACCGTATTTTTTCTGAAAAATGGAACCGCCACGCCTCCATCTGGATGGTGGCCGTTATTTTCAGTCTGATTCATTTTCAAATGTACGGGTTTTTACCTCGCCTTGCGCTGGGAGCCATGTTCGGTTATTTGCTGATATGGAGTGGAAGTATCTGGCTGCCGGCATTGATTCATTTTGTGAATAATGCCATCGCAGTAACACTGGTTTATACCATGGGCTATGATAAAGCAGATGAAGTGCCGACTAATTTTGGTGATCACTGGCTCTATATTCTCGGTATTGCCGGTTTGCTAATATCTGTTTTGTTTTTCAACAGGTTATACCAATCGAGGGTAACCGAAACACCAGAAATCGTAGAAACAGAAGAAGATATCATCCCGGGTGAGGCATCCGGAGAAGAGTAAAAAAAATTCCTTTGCAATTTCTTGCAAAGGAATTTTTTTATTTTTGCTGATTACCTTATAATCCGCGACGCTCGCCTACAATCATAAGCGCCTCATCGCGAAGGAAAAGAGGCAGCTGAATATTCCGTAACTGAAGGCTGCGCAACCAGGCCGCTACATCGCTTTCGCGCATCGAGTAAAAGACACCCGACAAAGCTTCAACCTGATTGTCTGAGTAATTTTCCGGAGCAATTCCGGCCAGATTATCCAGCTCTTCGTCGTCGAAGTACTCTATTTTTGTATCCAAAATCTGCAAGTTTTCACTGTCACACACTTCGTGCGCTCCGCAGCATTCCGGATTTTCGTTGATAACAATCTCAACCTCTTCACCGCTTTTCCTACGGTTATAATAAGTTACCCCATAAAGCAGGATACCTACCCCAACCAATAATAAAACCAATGGAAGCATTGTTTTCTCCTTTCTTTTTTGTTGTTTTTATTTAATAACAAATTTCAGCCTACAAAGTTAGAGAAGATTGTTCGTTTTTTAAAAAAATAAAGCTCATTTCTCTCCCTTTAACACAATAATTCAGGCTTTTATCGGTTTTTTTAATGATCCCCTCCGGCTCCACCGAAGGGCTCGTCTCCTGACTTGAAGTGAGATGCAATCTATTTACTAAGAAAGCTTTGAAGAAACTAAGTTTACATATCTCCGGACTGCTGCTCCTGTTGATTTTTATCACGAGCTGCTCCACCAATAAAAACACAGCCTCATCGCGGCGTTACCACGCCATGCTGACCCGCTATAATATTGCTTTCAATGGTAATAACAGTTTCAAAGAGGGACTGGAGAACATCGAAAAATCGAATCAGGATAACTACTCACAAACGCTCCCGCTTTTTGCTATCAGCAACCACAGCAATGCTACCAGTGCCACCAGTAATATGGACCGCTCCATTGAGAAGAGCAGAAAAGCAATTAAAATGCACTCCATTAAAAAGAAGCCGGTGAGGGACTACAAAAAAATGAACGACCCCAAATACCGGGCTTTTTATAACCAGAATGAGTTTAACCCCGAGCTGAAAAAAGCGTGGATTCAATTAGGCAAAGCTGAGTTCTATAAAGGTGAGTTTTTGGGAGCTGCAGGTACATTCTCCTACATCATACGTCACTATGAGGCTGAACCGGAAGTGGTTACGGAGGCGCAACTCTGGATGGCACGCTCCTACTGCGAGCTGGACTGGATCTATGAAGCCGAGGATATTCTGAAAAAGGTAAGAAGAGAGCATATTACTTCAAAAAATGAAGCACTCTATGCCGCTACCAGTGCACAGCTTTTGATGAAACAGGAGGAGCGGGCAGCAGCCTTTGAACAGCTGAAGGTGGCTGCCAAAATTGAGAAAAACAAAACTCAGAAGCGACGCTATTATTACGTGCTGGCACAAATTGCCGAAAGCCTCGGTCAAAAGAGTGAAGCAGCTTCATTTTATAACCAGGTACTTAAGTCCTCACCGCCTTATATCATGGATTTTAACGCCCGTATCAACCGGGTGCAGCTGCTTGCCAAAAACAGCAGCTCAGCAAGCAAAGAGCTGAAAAGAATGGCGCGCAACAGAAATAACAAGGATTATCTGGATCAGGTTTATACCGCTCTCGGCAATATCTATCTCAATGAAAAAGATACGGTCAAAGCACTTCAGTATTATGATCTTGCCATTGAGGAGAGTACGCGCAACAGCTTTGAAAAGGCAGTGCCGCTGGTGATTGCCGGTGACCTCCATTACGGTAAGAAAGAATATGTTGAAGCACACCCCTACTACGATGAAGCTTCGAAGATTTACACCGCAGAACACAATGATTTTCAGAGAATTAATCATCGCGCCGATGTTTTGGGCGAACTGGTTAAAGAGTACGAAATGGTGCATCTGCAGGACAGCCTGCAAGCCCTTGCAGCCATGCCTGAAAAAGAGCGTCTCGAGGCCATCAACCGGGTGATTGATAAAATAAAAGCAGATGAAAAGTCTGAACAGGACAGCAAACTTGCGGCGGCTGCCCGTGATATGGATGAAGACTTCAGAATGCCTATGCAGCAAATTGGTGGCAGCGGTAGCAACTGGTATTTTTACAATCCTAATAGTGTTAACAGCGGTAAAAGTGAATTCCGCCGTCGCTGGGGCAACCGGAAACTGGAAGATAACTGGCGGCGGGTGAATAAATCTGCAGCCTTGATGAGTGATTATAATAACGAACAGCTGCAAACAGACTCTTTGATGACAGAGAGTGCAGCAAACGACACTATTAACGGAACTGCAGGTACGGTAAGCAATCAAGAACATGATCCTAACATTCCTGTGTTTGAACAGACCAGTGATCGCAAAAGTGTTGATTACTATCTGGCACAAATTCCATTTACTGCAGCTCAGAAAGAGCGCTCCAATGTTCAAATTGCTGAAGGGCTCTACAATATGGGTTTTGTTTATAAAGATCAGATTGAGGACTATCCCTTGACCTACGAGACGTTTGAGAAGTTTGAAAAACGATTCCCGGAAGATGAGCGCATTCCGGAGACACTGTTCCAAAGATTTTTGCTCGCCTCCAAAGAGGGAAAGGAGGCACTTGCCGGCGATTTCAGATCGCAGATTTTGAGCCGGTATCCCGAGTCAAAACAGGCCGAAACACTGGCTGATCCGGATTATATCAGTAATCAGCAGCGCATGTTTGAGGTACAGGATAAGCTTTACAATTCCAGTTATACAGCCTTTACTAAAAGTGAATATCCCACTGTTTTTGCCAATACTAAAGAGATTAAAACAAAATACCCCTTCTCCACCCTGCTCCCTCAGTTTGAATTTTTGAACACACTGAGTATCGGTAAAACAGCGGGTGCCGAAGAGTTTGAAGAGTCACTCAACGCACTGGTTGAGAATTATCCCGGAAGCACCATTGGAGCCATGTCAAAAGATATTCTGGCACTGCTGAAGCAGGGAAATATTGCACAGCATGGCAGCACCTTCGGCTCCCTGCTCACACGCCGCGACCAGGAAAAACTGAGCCCCGAAGAGCTGAAAGAGCAGAGTTTCTCGGAGTTAAAATTTACGCCTCACCGCATGCTTTTTATCAGTCATGCCGACGATGATGCCATCAATAAAATGCAGTATAACCTGGCTATTTTCAACTTCTCCCGGTTTATGATCAAAGATTTCAGTTTTTCACTGACCTTGCTCGAAGATGGTCGCCGTGCCTTGTCTGTACATAACCTGGCCTCCTATAACGAAGGAATATGGTACCGCAATACACTCGATACAGACATTGAGTTGAATCAGATGTTTGAGAAGCTGGAGGTGCAGCAGATTATTATTTCGGAAGAGAACTTCGGAAAATTGAGAAATGTATTTACCCTGGATGAGTACCTTGCCTTTGAAGAGGAGGTGCTGACAAAAGATGTTCCGGAATCGCTGCTTGCAGCTGCCGAGAAGCCGGTGGAGAAACCGAAAGAGACCCACGTGGAGATTATTGACGGTACTAAATTGGTCGAGAAAAAGGAGGATAAAAAGGTGGTTGTGTCCGACTCAACCGATGTGGATTTAGCACTTAATGACAGCGTGATAGCTGATAAAGCGGGAGATACACTGGCTCAAAAAACAGACACGGCAGTGAAGCCTCAAACACCGGCAGAGAATAAAAAACAGGAGGAAAAAACGGTAACACCGCAAACACCAGCCCGGGAGCAGCAACAACAAGAAAAGAGATCAGAGCCGGTTTCTGAAAAATCATCTATCCTGGACAGCACCCCGGTGCGTGAAAAGGGTGTTGAGCTATACAAAAACCTTTTTGCCATTACCCCCAATGCACCGCATTACGTTGCATTTTATATTCCGCGGGGCGGAAAATTTGATTACGAAAAGGTGAAGCAGGCACTCGATGAATTTAACGCAAGCAACTATGGCACCATGAATTTAAAGGTCACACTGGAAGAATCTGGCAGAGAAAACATTATCTTTGTAAGTACTTTTGCTGATTTGAATGTCGCTAAATCCTATTTCCTGCGTATGCTGAAGGAACCTGCCATTATCAGGGCCACTTCAGGCATGAACAAACGCAATCTGCTTGTGACCCGCGACAATTTGAACACAATGGTACAAAACAACGCGCTCGACGTCTATTTCGAGTTTATGAGAGAGTATTATCTGAAACCGTAGCTCAACAAAAACCGCAATACAATGAGTAAAATACTTTGGGCAGATGATGAGATTGATCTGTTGCAACCCTATATCATCTTTTTGGAAGAGAAAGGCTATTCTGTCACCACCGCCACCAATGGTAAAGATGCTATTGATCTGTGTCAGAATGAGGTTTTTGACATCATTTTTCTGGATGAGAATATGCCCGGATTAAGTAGTTTGGAAACTTTGACTGAGATTAAAGCGATTCATCCCAATATCCCGATGGTGATGATAACCAAGAGCGAAGAAGAGGATCTAATGAATATGGCCATCGGCAAAAAAATTGCTGACTATCTGACCAAACCGGTCAACCCGAGCCAGATTCTGCTGACTCTGAAGAAAAATATTCACAAAAAAGAGATCGTTACCGAACAGACCACCCACAGCTATCAGCAGGAGTTTCGCAATATTGGCATGCAAATTAACGACTCTTTCAGCTGGAATGACTGGGTGGATGTTTATAAAAAACTGGTATTCTGGGAGCTGGAACTGGCCGAGGCCGACAACAATATGGATGAAATGCTCCGGATGCAGAAAGAGGAGGCCAACAATACTTTTAATAAATTTATAAAAAGAAATTATCTCAGCTGGTTGGAGAGTGATGAAGACCGCCCCATGCTGAGCCATGAATTGATGAAAAACAAGGTTTTCCCCCTGCTGAATGAGGGAGAAAAGGTGTTTCTCGTTGTGGTGGATAACTTCAGGTATGACCAGTGGCTTGTAATTCGGGAAATGCTGAGTGAGCTTTTCACATTTACCGAGGAGGACACTTACTGCAGCATCCTGCCAACGGCCACCCAGTATGCCCGCAATGCTATTTTTGCCGGTTTGATGCCTCTTCAAATCAGAGAGATGTTTCCTGACCTGTGGGTGGATGAGGAGGATGAAGAGGGCAAAAACATCCATGAGGAGGCCTTGTTAAAAACGCAGTTTGAGCGCTTCAGACGCAGAGAAAGCTTCTCTTTTAACAAGGTTTTTGAGTCGAGTTATTGCCAGCGGGTGATTGACCAGCTGCCACAAATTGAGAATAATGATCTGAATGTGGTAGTGCTGAATTTTATTGATATGCTTTCACACGCACGAACAGAAAGTAAAATGGTGCGTGAGCTGGCCAATGATGAAAAAGCATACCGCTCACTCACTCTTTCCTGGTTCCGCCACTCTGCCACTTATGACCTTTTCAAAGCTATAGCGCAACGCGGTTATAAGGTAATTATCACAACAGACCACGGCACCATTCAGGTGAAAAATGCCGTTAAGGTGGTGGGAGATAAAAATGTAAATACCAACCTGCGCTATAAAGTGGGCCGGTCACTCAGCTACAATCCCAAAGAGGTGTATGAAATTCGTGATCCGCAAAAAGCCGGACTGCCCAGTCCAAATGTAAGCTCAGCCTATATTTTTGCCGGGAATGATGACTTTTTTGCCTATCCAAACAATTACAATCACTATGTGAGCTATTATAGAAATACTTTTCAGCACGGCGGTATTTCGCTCGAAGAGATGATTATTCCGGTGGTGACTATGGAGCCGAAATAGGTTGAATTAGTTAGAAATCCAACTGTCGGGAAATACCGGACAGCTCAAACTGAAGGACCCCTGGAAGTTGAATGGGAACTTAATTATAGTAGATTAAATATTAATGACGGATATAAAGTTATTGTTTACTTACAAAAATGCAGTAAATAAATAGTAGCACAATCTGTCGGGTGCCGCGGGTTACAAGCCGCGGTTACTATCTTCATCTACCCACGTCCCTGACCAATCATTCCATCTGGTTGTTAGCCCGGCGCTTACAGGATTGTATTTAATGTATTCAATTACATTATAAAGATGCTTTTCGTTTCGAATTGTAACATCAAAACTCTCTTTTTGCCACAATTGTCCGCTTTTGTTTTCGAGTTTATTTATCTCTCTTGAAGTAAAGCCTTTTACAGCTTGCATTAGCTTTTCAAGATACACCGGTTTGTTATTTTCATCTACTTCTAACGTTTTGAATGCCCAATGTACATGGTTGGGCATAATGCAATATGCATAATTATGGAGTCGTTTATTTTCGTAAAACAGTAGAGATTCTCTAATAATTTTGCTGTGTGAAACTTTGCTTAAATCAATTGTTGAATGCTTACTTAGATGCAATAAATCATCATAAGCTTTCATGTACATCTTGCGTGTCTTATAAAAGTCACTTTTCAATAATAAAACTAACTGAGTATTAGCACTTTTCTCTGCGCTGGCTATTTGTTGTTTTAAATAACTTAATTTATCAGTGTATCGTTTAAGTGCCTTAGGCGGGATAGCGTTTTTAAGATTCCAACTTACAAAATAAGCTTGCCCCGGTTGTTGAAAGTGAGGAAGATCATTATGGTATTTTTCTTTTAGAGGCATAAGGGTGGATGTTAAGCTTATCTGTCATTTTTAAACAGTAATCTTAATCAGAAAGTTTGCACCAGCGACAAGAATGTCGCTGCACCCGTTAGGTTTTGCTTATTATTTATGTGATAGGCAAAATAAAAAGCTTGGCATTTATTTGATATTGAAAACTCAGAATAGCAGCACAATCTGTCGGGTGCCGCGGGTTACAAGCCGCGGTTACTATCTTCATCTAC
>CAYPPC010000022.1:0-3222 GCA_964412435.1 uncultured Paludibacter sp. | reverse complement strand
CCACGTACCAGCCCAATCATCCTCCCTAATACCTTGGCTCCGGACTCTCTGCCGGATTGAATGGATTAAAGTAATAAATTCCCTCCTTTTTGTATAAAAGCAGATGTAGTTTTAGCTTTTCTAAGTAGTTTTCATAATCCTTGTTTTGCCCCCAGGCGGCTTCAGCTAATGCTGAAAGGCGTGGGAAAATCATAAAGTCCAAACGTTGTTCGGTACCTACCGTTTCGGTCCATAGGTTGGCTTGAAACCCCTTTACTTGCGGACGATTTTTCGTTGATTCGAGGTAATTGCTTACATCGAAGCTATAAACCTTCTCTAAACTGCTGTAATCTTGGCCTTGCCACCATTTGCGCCCAACACGATGCTCTTGAGCCTGTACAAAATCAAAGTAGAATGGGATTCGTGGACAAAGCACCACCGAATAATCTTTATTTAAGGCTTTTTGCAGCTGATCTTTCCGATCGTGTCGCCACCAGAAAATTAAGGTTTTTTCTGTGGGAAGAGCAATTTCAGCCATCTCATCCCAGGCTAAAAAGTGATTATTCATCGCAAAAAGTGAATCCGCCATGCGTACCATAAAATACTTCTCTACCTCGGGCAGATCTTTCAGGTTTTCACGTTGCATTAATTCCTGGATTCCCGGGTTGGTTTTCCACATTTCGTTGCCATAATGCACTTCATCACCGCCTAAGTGAATCATTTCTGAAGGAAACAACGTATTTACCTCTTTCAAAATATCGGTTAGATATTGGTAGGTCTCCTCTTTACCCGGATCAAAGGTAAATTCCGGATGTTTTTCGGAACCGCCGCCACTAAACTGGGGATAAGCACGATTGGCAGCGCGGGCGTGCCCCGGCATATCAATTTCGGGTATCACTTCAATTTTGCGTTCAGCAGCGTACTGCACTATTTCGCTAATCTCATCTTGTGTATAATATTTCGGTGCGGCATCGGGGTTCAGATAATTTCCAACACCTCCGGTAAATGCCAGTAGCGGGTACTTTTTTATCTCGATGCGCCAGCCCGGTTCGTCGGTCAGGTGCCAATGAAAGCGATTTAACTTGTAAAAAGCCATGTAATCGAGCAGTTGCTTCACTTTCTCTTTTCCAAAGAAATGACGCGACTCATCCAGCATAAATCCCCGCCAGGTAAATTCCGGACTATCCTCTACATTCCAGCAGGCCAGTTGCTCTTTGGATACAGAAACTAACTGCAAAAGCGTTTGAATACCGTGAAAAACACCCTCCGCGTCATCGCCTGTGATTTCTATCGAGTGGGCACTCATTTTAAGTTTATAAGCACCATCAACCGGTTTCTTTGATTTCTCAATCTGAAGCAGGATATTGGCCTTTTTAGCATCCTGCTCAAAAGTTACAAAAAGCCCCTTTTTGGCAAACAATTCTTTTTGCAGATAGTGCGCTTCTTGCTTTAACTCTTGCGGAAATGCCAGTTTTAGCGTTTGCGATAAATTAAATGAATCCGAAACTACTTGTGCAACACGTGGTTGCGGAATAACGGGAATACTCTTCTGCGAAGTAAGTTGGAATCCGAAGAAGATTAATAAAACAAAGATGTAAAATCGAGCGCTCATAACTAAAAAGGTATCATATCAGATAGTTTATTCTATCGGGTCTGACAAAAATACAATAAAATAATTGGAGTAGTGTAAATTAAACGCTTTTAAGCAGTAAATTGTGAGTTTTTGGTGTTGCGGTTTTATTTGGGAATATATCGGTTAATTATGCGCAGAATCCTTTAATCTTAAAAAACTAAAGCGTAGACATTGTGTTATAAATAGCTGATGCGGATAGAAAGCCGCATCTCCCGTTATGTCCAGCGTAAAAACAACTTTTCTCTATTGCATTCTCTTATACCAATACGCACGACAAAACGGGACTGTTGACATTTTTAGGGAGATTAATCATTCCGCTAGCATGATGAGATCCCTCCTGCGTCGGGATGACAAGGCTTATTGTATGTTTGCACCGCCGACTAGCTTTAGCGCAAAAAATAAAATTATCAAACGGCGGTGAGTCGAAAGTCGCAATGAACGTGACTCAGTTGGATTAATTAATATCCCAATTAGCCGCGGCTTGTAACCCACGGCACCCGGGAGTGTGTGCGGTTTTGTTAGTGCGTTGTAGTACGATTAAACGTTCTATAAACCAACCAAATACATTAATAAACCAATACACTACTACACCAATCCATAGAATCCTTTAATCCTAAAAATCATGGTGCAGACATTGTATAAACAATTAAACGTTTTACAAAACCAACCAATACACCAATATCCTATTATACCAATATACCACTACGCTTTTGAAGTAACTCCATGCCAAAAACATGCTCAAAGGCAGCTTCCATTTTGGCTTCCACTTCCCGGTAGTCCACTTCTGCACCCAGCTCCTGCTGCATGGAGGTAGTCGGCTTATCAGTGATTCCGCAGGGATTGATATCCCTGAAATAGTTGAGGTCAGTATTGACATTGAGCGCCAGCCCGTGCATGGTTACAAACTGTGCAGTACGCACCCCAATGGCGCAGATTTTTCTCGCTTTTCCGGGCTTATCCAAATCAATCCAAACCCCCATTGAGCCGGAGTCTTTTTCACCGGTAATACCAAAGGCTGCCAGGGTCTCTATCACCACCTCTTCAAGCAGATTAATATAGGCCTTCACTCCAATCCGGAAAGACTCCATATCGATGATGGGATAAGCCACCAGCTGCCCCGGTCCGTGGTAGGTAATATCCCCACCCCGGTTGATGGGATGAAAATCGATGCCCCGCATCAGGCAGAGCTGTTCGGTAATCAACAGGTTCTGCATATTACCGCTTTTGCCCAGCGTGTAAACCGGTTCATGCTCACAAAAGAGAAGATATTGATTTCGCTCCTTCACACCCTGAAGCTTGGTGTTTTTAACCTCTTCAAAAAGAGTTTCCTGATAATCCCAGGCCGCTTTGTAGCGTATGCGTCCCAGGTTTTCGAAAATAACTTTCCGGTTTTCGGCAACTATCGGCATTTTTTCTGAGTTTTTTGAGGATTAAACATGCTTTTCGGCAAAATAGGAAGAACGTACGAGCGGACCGCTCTCTACATGTTCAAAACCTTTTTCGAGACCCACTTCTTTATAGCGCAAAAACTGTTCGGGAGTGACATACTCAAGCACCGGCAACTGTTTGCGTGTAGGCTGCAAATACTGCCCGATGGTGAGCACTTTACA
>CAYPPC010000021.1:0-18856 GCA_964412435.1 uncultured Paludibacter sp. | reverse complement strand
CAGAAGAGTATCCTATGGGTGCCGGGACTGGTTGGACGCTGGACAACTACGGTCCCATTTTTATCCCTAAAAAGGGGTGTACGGTGGAGTTGACTCCCGAAAACTATGCTATGTATGAGCGCCTGATTCGTAACTATGAAGGCAACAAACTGGAGAAAAAAGAAGGTGGATATTTAATCAATGGTGAACCGGCAGAGAGCTACACCTTTAAGATGGATTATTACTGGATGATGGGTGATAACCGTCACCGTTCGCTCGACTCACGCTCCTGGGGTTATGTACCGGAAGATCACATCGTAGGACGCCCCATGTTTGTATGGCTCTCGCTTGATAAAGACAAAACATTATTCAGCGGTAAAATCCGATTCAACCGATTCTTCAAGAATGCCAGACGATAAAACATTTACTGTCAATAACAAAACAAAAACAACCCCGATAATCAACAGTTTTACCGGGGCTGTTTTCTCTACAGCCTATCTTCCGCCCGTTTCATGGTTTATCGCGCTTCACCGGTCCGAAGCTGTTTTTCTTGAAGCCTTTGAGAATTACAATAAGCAATCGTACCGGAACCGGGCCATTATTGCTACAGCCAACGGTATCGAGCAAATCAGCATTCCCATCGCAAGTGAAGGCGGCAAAAAAGCCAAAATCAAAGAGATTAAAATCTCGCAACACGGCAACTGGCAACAGAACCACTGGCGGGCTATTCGCTCAGCCTATAACTCCTCCCCTTTCTTTGAATATTATGAAGATGATTTTGCTCCCTTCTATGAAAAAAGATGGAATTTTCTTTGGGATTACAATCTGGATTTATTAACTTTGATACTGAATTTGCTCGATCTGGACAAAAGAATTCAACTCACTGACAACTATGTGGTTGACTTTGAAAACAGAGTAGATTTCAGGGAGATAATTCACCCTAAAAAAGAGTCTGCTTTCGAAGTGTTACCCTATTATCAGGTTTTTAGGGAGAAATTGGGATTTATTCCTGACCTGAGTGTAGTTGATTTGCTGTTTAATATGGGCAACGAGGCTGTATTCACATTGATGAAACCAATTGGAACTTTACCTTTTACATTATCATTGATGAATCCAATTAAAAAATGAAACTATTCAGATAATCTTAAATAAATTATTAACAAAGTAGATCTCATAAACAGGGAGCACAGAAAGGTAAAAACATGGAAAATATCGATTGGGGAAATTTAGGTTTCGGTTACAGAAAAACCGACTACAACGTGCGTTGTACTTTTAAAGACGGTGAATGGGGAGAAATTCGTGTTCACGATGATGAGTACATCCCAATACACATGGCGGCAACTGCGCTGCACTATGGCCAGCAGGCATTTGAAGGCTTAAAAGCTTTCCGCGGCAAGGATAATAAAATCCGCATTTTCCGTTTGGAAGAGAATGCCCTGCGTATGCAGTCATCCTGCGACGGTATTATGATGGAAAGACTTCCGGTTGAAAAGTTTAAAGAGGCTGTGATTAAGGCTGTTCAGCTCAACGAACATTTTGTGCCGCCTTACGAGAGCGGAGCTGCACTTTATATTCGTCCTTTGCTGATCGGTACAGGCGCCCAGGTAGGCGTAAGACCGGCTACAGAATATGAATTTATCGTTTTTGTTACGCCTGTAGGTCCTTATTTCAAAGGAGGTTTTCAGACAACGCCATTTGTAATTATGCGCGAATATGACCGTGCGGCACCCCTTGGTACCGGCAGTTATAAAGTAGGTGGTAACTATGCGGCCAGTATGGTGGCCGGAATGCATGCTGCCAAACTGGGTTATTCAGCAGTGTTCTACCTCGACGCCAAAGAGAAAAAATATATCGATGAATGCGGCGCAGCCAACTTCTTCGGAATTAAAGATAACACTTATATCACGCCGGCTTCCAAATCTATCCTGCCTTCGATCACCAACAAGAGTTTGCTGGTGCTTGCCGAAGAGCTCGGACTGAAAGTGGAGCGTCGTCCGGTGCATTTTGAGGAACTTGAAACATTTGAAGAGGCAGGTGCCTGTGGAACTGCCGCTGTAATCAGCCCGATTCAGCGAATTGATGATTATGATACTAAAAAATCATATGTTTATTCGGAAGATGGCCAGCCGGGTCCCTGGTGTACCAAGCTATATAATAAACTGCGTGGAATCCAGTATGGTGACGAGCCCGACACACACGGTTGGGTAACCATTGTAGATATTCCATAAATGAATGATCTGTAAATTCTGATAATAGAAATTTAACCAAGCCTTCAAATTTGCCTGTTAACAGGCAGATTTGAAGGATTATTATAATAAAAAACATGATGAAAAAAATAAGTTTATTTTTCCTGGCTCTGATTCTGACAGTCGGTGTGAAAGCCGACGAAGGGATGTGGATGCTTCCCTATATTGAAGAGCTGAATATTAAAAAGATGCAGAGTCTCGGGCTCAGCATGACTGCTGAAGAAATTTACAGCAGTGAAACAGCAAGCCTGAAAGATGCAGTTGTAATTTTCGGCGGAGGATGTACCGGTGTTATGGTCTCACCTCAGGGATTACTTTTCACCAACCACCACTGTGGCTACAGTGCTATTCAGAAACTAAGTAGTGTTGAACACAACTACCTGAAAGATGGTTTCACAGCTAAAGAGCTCGAAGATGAACTTGCCTGCGAAGGGCTGGGCGTTACTTTTCTGGTGAAAGTGGAAGATGTGACTGCCCGCGTACTTGAAAAAGCAGGTGACCTGAGCGGAGAAGAGCGTCGCAAAGCTGTTGATGCAGTGAGTGCCGAAATCAATAAAGAAGCTAAAGGCGACACACACTACACAGCTCAGGTACGTGCATTCCATTCAGGAAACGAGTATTACTTGTTTGTATATGAGCGTTTTAATGACGTTCGTCTGGCCTACACCCCACCCTCCTCCATTGGAAAATTTGGTGGCGAAACCGACAACTGGATGTATCCCCGTCACACCGGCGACTTTGCTGTATTCCGTGTTTATGCTGATAAAGAAGGTAAACCTGCAACCTACTCTCCCGATAATGTACCTTATAAACCCAAGCGTTATGCAGCTGTTTCAGCACAGGGTTTCCGCGAAGGAGATTATGCTATGATTATGGGTAATCCCGGTTCAACCGACCGCTACGCCACCTCTTTTGCCATTAAGAACCGTGTGAACAACGGTAACAGTGCACGCATTGAGATGCGTGGGGTGAAACAGGATGCCTGGAAGAAATTTATGCTGGCCGATGAAGCTATTAACATCGCCTACGCCAATAAATATGCAGGCAGCTCCAACTATTGGAAAAACAGCATCGGAATGAATAATGCCATTGCCAAGCTGAAAGTAGTAGGACAGAAAGAACGGGAAGAGGCTCGTTTTACCAAATGGATCAGCAGCGACAATGAGCGTCAAAAAAAATATGGCAATGTGCTGAGCGAACTGAAACGGGACTATGAGGCAATTGACAAAAATCAGCATGCTCTGGAGTATCTCCGCGAATCTCTGCTGGCCGGAGTTGAAATACCGATGATTGCTACTGTTGTGAGTCGCTTCTCTGACAATACCAGCGAAGAGCGCAAAAAACAGACCATCGACAGACTCTACAACGATTACTATCCGGAAGTGGATAAACTGGCATTTACTGAATTGCTGAAAGCTTATCGCGAATCGGTAACACCCGATATGCTCCCGGATATTTATCAGACCATTGACAAGAAATTCAAAGGCGATTATGCCCGTTACACTGATTTCCTTTTCAGTAAATCTGTATTCAGAAGTAAAGAGAGTGCGATAGCTGCCATCTCCAAAAAGAAGCCTAAACTGGATAAAGATCCGGTGGTGATTTTCTCTAATGATGTACAGAAGAAATTTGAGGAGCTGCGCACCGAAGAGTATCTCAAAGCTCTGGAAAATATTGAAAAAAACAACCGTCTCTATGTGGCCGGTCTGAAAGAGAGAGCCGAAGAGCGCGGCAGAGCCATGTATCCCGACGCCAACTTTACCATGCGATTGACATACGGTCAAATTTTAGGCTACGAACCGGCTGACGGTTCCAGTTACAACTTCTACACAACCACCGATGGCGTGTTGCAAAAAGAAGATCCGGACCACCCCGAGTTTGTGGTTCCTAATAAACTAAAATATCTGATTAACAGATCAGACTTTGGCGGATACACCGACAGCAAAACCGGTAAGATGCATGTGAACTTCCTGAGCAACAACGACATCACCGGCGGTAATTCCGGAAGCCCGGTATTCAACGGCAAAGGAGAAGTGATCGGACTTGCTTTTGACGGTAACTGGGAAGCGATGAGCGGTGATATTGTATTTGAACAAAACATGCAGCGCTGTATTAATGTGGATATCCGTTATGTTCTCTTTGTGATGGAGAAATATGGCGAAGCTCACCGTCTGCTTAAAGAATTAACTATTAACTAAAACAGTATTTATTATAAAAATGAAACAAACACCATTTACAGAAACACACATTGCACTCGGTGCAAAAATGCATGAATTTGCCGGCTACAATATGCCGATTGAATATAGCGGAATCAACGACGAACACCTCACAGTGCGTAATGCTGTGGGAGTATTTGATGTGTCACACATGGGATCACTCTGGGTGAACGGCCCCAATGCGCTGGCTCTGCTTCAGCGGGTATGCTCCAATGACGCTTCAAAACTGAAAGTCGGACAGATTCAGTATACCTATTTCCCCAACGGAAAAGGTGGAATCATTGATGACGTTCTGCTCTATCGTACAGAAGAAGAGAAATATATGCTGGTGGTTAACGCCTCCAATATTGAGAAAGACTGGAACTGGCTGAACGAGCATAACAGTTTTGGTGCAGAACTTGAAGACCTGTCAGACAATACAGCTATTCTTGCTATTCAAGGTCCCAAAGCTACTGAAATGCTTCAAAAACTGACCTCTGTAAACCTCTCAGAGATTACTTACTATAACTCAGTTTATGGAGATTTTGCAGGACAAGAGGGAATTTTAATCTCTAACACGGGTTACACCGGTGCCGGCGGATTTGAACTCTATTTCACGCCTGAACAAGGTATGGCTATCTGGAATGCACTTTTTGAAACCGGAAAAGAGTACGGTATCAAGCCCACCGGACTGGGAGCGCGTGATACGCTCAGACTGGAGATGGGATACTGCCTCTACGGCAACGATATTGACGATACCACCTCACCGCTTGAAGCCGGATTGGGCTGGATCACCAAATTTGCCGAAGGCAAAGACTTTATCGGCCGTGAAGGACTGGAAAAAGAGAAAGCTGATGGTCTGAAACGCAGACTGGTTCGCTTTGAGCTGCTTTCACGCGGTATTCCCCGCAACGGTTACGAAGTGGTTAACAGCAGTGACGAAGTAATCGGTCGGGTAACATCAGGAATGATGCACCCGGAAACAAAAGTGGGACTGGGACTCGCATATTTGGATGCTCCCTGGTTCAAAGGTGAAGAACCGTTCTTTGTAAAAATTCGCAATAAAAATATTGAAGCTAAAATTGTAAAGTAAACTCTTCGGAAGAATAGAAATCCATCGCAGAAATAAATTCTCTGCGATGGATTTTTTCATTTTAAAAATTAATCTGTGGATTTATTTCCATATATTTGTAAAACATTATTATCCCGCTTTATTATAACTCTTACAAAATCATTGAACGCAGGAAATCTAATACTGTCGGGTGTAGCAAGCATCCATTGAATATAAAAGTAAATTACAATCATATTAAATCGCAATTATAATGAAAAGACTAAAGAAATTTCTCAAGTTTGTTCTGATCAGTTTAGTGGTATTTTTTGTGCTACTTTATGGTACAATTTTTATCGGACACAAACTGCTCTTCCCAATTGAAAAGAGTGAGCATGCTACCCTGCCCGACATTGAAGCTGACGGATTTTGCTTTGGTGTGGGCTGTCAGGCCGGAGCAACTACAGTAGAGAGTTATATGCCTGTTTTTGCTGAACAGGTGAAGCGCTACAATGAAAAAGCAGAGATATTCTGGCCGGACAATCATGTTACAGGACTTTATGCTTTGGTACAAAGTATTGAAAAAAACAGAGCCTGGCTAGTTTCACCACAGGGTGAAATAGAAGAGATTAATAAATCACGCATCAAGGAGCTGAGTCCAATTCGTCCGCGCTATGACACAGGTTTTGATCTTTTTGAAACTGAGGATATCCGGGGAGTCTATCTGGCACTTTCAGAAGTGGCACTTAAGAATATACTTTCCTATGAGAAGTATTTCTACTTAGGCACCTATGATATGTTGCTTACATACACCCACGAGATGTTCCACATGGTAGAACAGGGCGAACACTGGGATTCTCCGGAAGATGTATCCAACCGGGCCCGCAGCGATTTTTTGGATCAGGCAGAGATGCTGACAGAACGTAATCTGATTTACCGTCAGGTACTCAATGCTGTTGCAGAACCTGATGAGCAGCTACGTGACTCACTCGTTCGCCAGCTTTTAGCCAACTATAATGCTTTTCAAAGTAACTATCCTGATGCGGTTAAAAATGCGCACTATTTTGACCGCATTGAAGGAACTGCATTCTATTTTGAATTGATTACATCTCTCTACAGTGCCTATCCGGAGCAGGTATATTCAGAAGAGACACTTAAAAATGCACTGCGAGTGCTGGCACGTCACAGCTATCCGGTAGGTGATGTGGGTTTGGTAAGCTCAAGCTACCCACTGGGTGGTTGGAGCTGTGTGCTGCTCGATTTTTTGGCAGAAGATAAAGATCTGTGGAAGCAGGAGATTATGGAGAACAGCGAGCTGACTCCACTTGATATTTTAGCAAAGGCATATGCTAATGCAGAACTTCCGGAAGCTGAAAAAGTTTCTGATGAAGTGGCTAAAGAGGTAGCTGAGGCCATAGAAGAGGTAGAGAATAAAAAAGTAGCACCGGCGATTTTCCGTATGCTGTATCAAATGCTTTTCTAAAAGAACCAGTAGCTGTTTATCACAATATACAAACAGCTTAATAAAAACACTCCAACCGGCAATAGGGCATCTCTGTTGTCGGTTTTTTCTTGTATAAACAAACGCGGTCGCAGTTTTTTAAGCAGGTAGTAAATTAGCATTGCTGACAGCACACCTACCAGAGTGCCACCCAGTATATCACCGGGATAGTGAACACCCAGATAGATACGGGAGTAGGAATTGATTACAGCCCAGCTGAAAATCACAAATGTATATAGTCGGTTTTTGAAGAAGAGAGATGACAAAAGAGCCAGGGCAAAACTGTTGGCCGCATGTGATGAGACGAAACCATACAGACCGCTTCGATAGTTTTTTACCAGTACCACCTGGTCAGCCAGCAGAGGATCACGCGAGGGTCGCGGGCGCATCACCCACTCTTTAATTATACCTGACGAGACAAAATCAGCCAGTCCCACCGCAGCAACCAGTGCAAGAATCAGCCAGACCGATTCCTTTTTGCGGTTTTTTATCAGCAAAAAAATCATGCTGAGGTAAAGCGGAATCCAGGTGAGCTTACCGCTAAAGATAAACATTACACCATCCCAAAAGTTGGAATAATCATTATTGAGTGCGAGCAAAAGCTGCTTGTCAAGTGCGTCGAGATATTCAATCATAGCCTGCTATTTTATATTCGCTCGATGGTATAACTTTCGAGCCATCCCACCGCGCCGTTATCCAGTTTAACCTCAGACCACCCCTCGAGGGTAGATTTCACAAAAACCTTGGTACCTTCATGCAATTCAAACAAATCAGTTCCGCTCTTGTCGGGCGAACTCTTGACCATTACAGCTGCATGCATCACAATGGCCTGATTGTGGGTGTTAAACTGCTTCTTTCTGACTGCTGAGAAAGAAAAAGAGAGTATAAAGACTGTGAGCGCCACAATGGCAGCATTAAAGGCAAACTTTCTCATTCTGCGCCTGCGCGAAAAGGCAAAGACCAAAAACATAGAGAGAAATGTCAGTAAAAAGCCAAAACTAATGTAGGCCCAGCCGTTTGAGCTCAACGACTGAATAACCATATTATAAAAGCGGCGTACCCAGAAGGAGGGAGCCGAACTGACATTGTCAATCAGTTTCTCTTCGGCAATTTTCAGGTTGTAACGGGCATTGGGGAAATTGGGTTTCAGGCGCAGTGCACGCTCATAATTCAAAATAGCTGCTCCAATTTCGTGCGACTTGTAATAGCTGTTTCCCAGATTGTAGTACAACTCTGCAGAGGAGCCCTGCTTCAACAGTTCTTCATAAATATCTGCTGCTTCCGCATAATCCTCCTGTTTGTAAAGTTGATTGGCTTTGGCAAAAAGATTGGCCACGGAATCGACCGGCTGCGCTGTGAGCAGAACCGTTGATGCCACCAAAGCAAAAAATGATAGTATAATATAACGTTTCATTATTAGCCCTTTTTTAACTGTTCTTCAACTCCTGTTATTGCATCGATGCTCTCTCTGTAAATATCTCCCATCTCACTCTGACCTCCGGGAGCATAAGCTGCGTATTCGCACCGGTTCAGAATATCCTCAAACTTATCAATCAGCTCACTCTCCACACCGCTGTCCAGCATATTGCTCCGAATATTCTCCTTACTCAGATCAGCCACAGGTATAGAAAGTTTATCGGAGATATAATCCCAGGTAGTTTTCATCAGCTCCCGATAGAACTCCTCGTTTTTGTTCTCCTTCAGAAACTTCTCTGCATTTCGCAGGCGTTTCAGGGCCACACGATTAGCCCGTTTGGTGCGCATCAGCTTCTCATCAGCACTCTCGCGCCGCTGCTTGGTCAGAAACACAAACAGAATTGCAGTTATCACCAACGGCAAAGCAAAAAGCAGCCAGAAAAACTGTGTCCCAAAGAATGGACGCACCTCATTTTTTAACTGTAGCGGTGAAGTATAAATATATCGCAGATCCTTTGCCAAAGTCTTCACATCGGTTTTACCGGTATAATCTTCAACCACAGTAGTGCCGCCCTCCCCTTTGGTTACATTGAGTCTGAACGGCGGTGTCCGCAATGTGCGGTAAGTGTTGTTGGTCAGATCAAAATAAGAGAGTTCCGCTGATGGAATTTCATATTTACCGGGACGGCGTGGAATAAACATATATTCAATAGTTTTCGTTCCGGAGACATTGTTCTGACCGGTATTGAATTCATTATCCACCTTCGGATCATAAACCTCGATACTGCCCGGGAATTTTATATCGGGATTTTTAAGCAGTTTCATATTTCCCGAACCGGAAATAACCACCTGAATGGTGGCAGCCTCATCAGTTTTCAAATTGCCTGAACTCAGCTTTGAGGTAAGATTGAAGTTACCCACCGCACCTGAAAATGATTTGGGTCGACCCTCAGAAGGCAAATCTTTTACCTTTACTTTTACAGCCGGAGCCACCAGGCGTCGTTCCACATTGGTGTAAGTATCGAAAAAATCGTCGAAAATACTACGCACCTGTGCCTTGTTTTGCAGACGCAAAAGAGCGGTAAAGCTCGCTTTCTCAATCTCCAGTTCTCCCGGATGCTGCGGGAAAAGAATGGCCTGATAAAGCACCACCGTACCGTAATTACGGCCATTAAAAGTTTCAGCAGAGAGCTGTTTATTTTGTGACTGCTCGATATCCTGTTTCAAAAACCCGGTAAAATCCGGCAGGCGTACATCGGTAAATTGTGCCACGTCAACCAGGGTATACAGCTTGTAAGTAACTGTGATAGCCTCCTGCTCAAAAACATTGGATTTGGAAAGAATGGTACGAATAAAAATACTCTCATTGGTTACGCGCTCCTGCCCCTGCGAGCTGCTTCTGCCCAGTGCCGGGTTCTGATTCTGACTGCTCTCATCGCTCGTAACCACCCGGATAGTGAGTTCGTTGGATTTTAATTTTTCGCCACCGGCGACAATCGATGCCGGAGGTACCCGAAAATTACCTGTTTTTCCGGGCATCAGCGTAAAAGTATAACTGATGGTGGTTGAGCTGGTTTTTTTACCGTTTACAATCTGGGTGTAAGAGCTTCTTGATTCATAGGGTCCGGCCAGAATTTCAAAGGCGTTGAAATCGGGCACCTGCAAATCTTTCGCTGCACTGTTGACCGTATAAATCAACTGAAAGGGTGTGTCAAGATAAACCACTTCAGGGGCTGAAGCTGTAAATTCCTTTCCATTCTGAGCATCCAGCATCTGCGGAATCAGCCACAACATAAAAAACGGTAAGTAAAACCATCTTTTCATCATCTTCTCTCTTATATTTTCAAAAGCCAGTTTCATCCTTCAAATCCTCTCTGTACTACCAATCTTTTTCTGCACTGCGCACATTTTTCTTCTGTGCATTTTTCACATTCTCCTGTGTCTCTTTCTCATCTTGTTCAAGCGCCTCTAAAAGTTGTTGAGCCTGCTCTTTCGACATCTTGGGTTGTTGGGGCTGCTGTTGTTCCTTCCCATCGTCATCTTGCGACTGCGATTTTTGTTCGGGCTCATTACCCTGTTGGTCATTTTCACCGGAACCATCATCCCGGTCGTCCTGCTGCTTTTGGAGCTGCGCCTGAGCAAAAGCCAGATTATAACGTGTTTCATCATCTTTGGGATTGCGTCTCAAAGCCATTTTGTAAGCTTCAATCGCCTCCTCAAGTTTGCCACCGGTCATCAATGAGTTACCCAGGTTGTGGTAAGTGTGGGCCTGTTTCATTTTCTCATCAGTCTGCTCCAAAGCTGACTGGTACTGCTGAAGGGCCTGCTCATATTTCTCCTGCCTGAAGAGCGCATTACCCAGGTTGTAACCGGCTTCAAAAGAGCGGTTGTTTTTCTGCAGCGCTTTGCGATACTCAATCTCAGATTCGGTATATTTTTTACTCTTGTAATGACGGTTTCCGGCACGGATATCCTCACTCTCTTTCTGTGAAAAAAGAGCAAGCGACACAAGCATCATTAACGATATGGATATATATCTTTTCATCTCAAAAATCATCCGTTTCAATTTTTTACATCAAAAATTTTAATACGGTTAAACCATTTATTTTTTCTGCTGAAGAGGAAAAACTCAATCATCATTAAAATCAAAGCTATCAGTGCAAATGACTGAAACTGCTCATTATATTGAGAAAACACGGTCTCTTCAAACTCTTCGGAAGACAGTGTGTCCAGTCTCCGAATTAAATTTCGCAATGCCGCATCGGTATTATCTGCGCGGGCATAGCTTCCTCCACCCGCTTCGGCGATGGCCAGACACATCTCTTCATTCAGCTTGGATACCACCACATTGCCGTCACGATCTTTTTTGAAACTCATTGAGTTACCTATCGGAATGGGAGCACCCTCCGGCGAACCAAATCCAATCACATGAATCTCAATACCGCTCTTTTGCGCCAGGCGGGCAGCCGAAATTGCATCATCCTCATGGTTTTCACCATCCGTCATCAAAATGATGGCACGCCCCACTTTGGATTTCTTTTCTCCGAAAGATTTGATAGACAAATCGATGGCAGAACCAATAGCGGTGCCCTGAAAAGGCACCATGCCGGTATTGACCGATGATAAAAAGAGCTTGGCCGCACCCACATCAGCCGTTATTGGCAGTTGTACGTAGGCATCACCCGCAAAAACAATCAATCCCATGCGGTCATCCTCCATGCGGTCAATCATTTGAGAAAGAATCTGTTTGGCTTTCTGCAGGCGGTTCGGAACAATATCCTGCGCCAGCATAGAATTCGAAACGTCCAGTGCCACCACCACCTCAATACCATTCTTCTTGATATCCTCTTTTTTTGAACCAAACTGAGGCTGCGCCAGCACAACCACCAGTAAAATCATAGCCAGCAACTGCAGGTAGAACTTCAGCTGAGGTCTGAAATAAGAGACATAGGGCATCAGCGGTTCCATGGTTTTCGGATCTCCCCAGCGGCGGATGTTTCTTTTCCGCAGCAACTGAGTACGTACAAAAAACCCGACCAAAACCGCAAGAGGTATCAGCAGAAAAAAGTAAGCGGGATGTAAAAATCTAAACATATATTCTATTCTCTCTTTCCGTTCAAAACTCTGTTTTTAAGGCATCGTGCGCAACCAGCTGTTTTTCAAAAACACCTCTGAGAAGAAGAAAAGCAGTGCGAGCAGCGCAAAAAGGAAATAAAGCTCACTTTTGTTGCTGTACTCCTGCACACTTATTTTTGTTTTCTCCATTTGGTCAATCTCCTGATAAACAGCGCGTAAACTGGCGGTATTGGTAGCATGAAAATACTGTCCTCCCGTCACTGATGCGATATCTTTTAATGTCTGTTCGTCAAAATCTGATTTAACTTGCTCATGCCTTATACCGAAAGGAGTTTGACGCGGCATATTCACCACACCATGCGTTCCCACACCAATGGCATAAACACGCACCCCAAAAGTTTTGGCAATTTCTGCAGCCGTCACCGGTGCAATATCTCCGGCATTATTCGAACCGTCGGTGAGTAAAATCACCACTTTCGATTTAGCTTTACTCTCTTTCAGGCGGTTCACTGCATTAGCCAGTCCCAGACCAATAGCTGTGCCGTCGGGCACCATACCGGTACGAACATTGGAAAAAAGATTAATCAGCACCGCGTGATCCGTAGTGAGCGGGCACTGCGTGAAACTCTCCGATGCAAATATCACCAGACCAATGTTGTCGTTGGGACGCGAAACAATAAATTCCGAAGCCACCTTTTTAGCTGCCTCCAGCCGGTTAGGCTTCAGATCATCTGCCATCATCGACCCGGAAATGTCTAAGGCCAGCATGATATCGATACCCTCGCGGCTCTCTGTGCGCCACTGCACTGACGATTGCGGACGGGCAATTGCAATAATCAGAAAGGCTGTTGCCAGAATCCGCAACACAAATGGCAGATGACGCAGCCGCATCCGGCTGGTCTTTTGGCGCTCTTTTAATTTTCTGAGCGATGATATCTGAATACTGGCTTCTGTTTTATGCAGTTCTCGTACATACCAAAAAATCATTGGCAGCAGCAGAAACAGTAAAAACAGATATTCAGGATTCTTAAACGACATGTTAGTTCTATTATATATTAGTCTCTCTTTCCGGTTTCGAAAGTCAGAGAACTCAATTAATTCTTATTTTTCAACTCTTTTGACAACTCTTCGAGTGATTTCACCTCTTCAATTTTTGTCTGATTAATAAAGAGATAGGCATTATTAAGGCTCATCTCATTATCATTCGGCGCCGGGTTCCATTTGGCAAATTTCACTAAATCAGCCAGCGTTAAAATCTGACGCAGGAAGTTGTGTGCAGCCGGTTTATCGACCTGCAAAAACTGAGTATGCTGTAAAATTTCATCGGAGGTCATCTCCATACTGCTGATATTAAACATCTTATCAATATAGCTTCGCAAAATATCAGTCAATTCAGTATGGTACTCTTTCTCCCTGCCCTGCTGCCACAGTTTTTTCTCTTTCAAAGCATCAAGCTGTTCCAGTGCTTCGATATGGGCAGGGATAATAATAACCGGCTTCTCTTTAATAATAATCGGTTTCTTGCCGCTGTACTTACGCACCAGCAGAAACAGCACAACCGCCAGAATAATCACCAGCAGCAGCAGTGAAACACGCTGAATTAGACTTTTCCAGTTAAATTTTGGTTTATACACCGCCTTGATATCGGCTAAGCTGTTGGAGGTAGTATCAATTTCGAAGGGTTGTATCACCCGCAGGGACATAGAGTTGGACCAGACAGTATCACCATCCTGCACAAAAGGCATAGGTGGCACATAAAGCAGCGAGTCTTCAAAAGAGGTCACCACATAGTTCACCTCGACCCGCATTTTATCATCAGCAACAAATTGGGTATCCTGCGTGGCCTGCTGCACAATTTCCAAATTTCCCACGATGGTATCTGAAAAAAGCGGTTGCAGCACCTTTTTATCTTTGCTCTGCAATATTTCGAAACGCAGTACTGTTTGATCTCCAATCCAAAGCTGCGTTGAGTCCATCGACGCCTTCACCTGAGGCGCTTGCGCTGTCAGCGAGCTGCCGCCCAGCAAAATAAACAGGCTGAGCAAAATTTGAAAGGCGGGGATTCTATGTGTTCTTTTTATTCTCAATTTATCAGATAAATTAAAACTTTATATTCTTATGATCTCAAAGTAAACAGTCGCAAAAGTGCTTTCACATAATCATCTTTGGTGCTCATTGAAACGGTATCGACACCGGATTGCTTAAAAATCTTTTGCAACTCCAGCTGACGTTCTTTCCATTTATGCTTGTAGCTTGTCCGCAATCGCCTATCGGAGGTATCCACCCAAAAACGCTCACCCGTTTCTGCATCCTTCAGCTTAATCAGTCCCACATCGGGAATTTCCGTTTCACGGATATCATAAATCTGCAGGGCGGCAATGTCATGTTTATTATTGGCCACAGTGAGCGTCCGCTCAAAATCATAATCCATAAAGTCAGAAATGATAAAGGCAGTGGACCGTTTTTTTATGGCATTGGTAAAATACTTGAGTGCCTCGGCGATATTGGTTCTGTTGCTCTCCGGTTTAAACACCAGCAATTCACGGATAATATGCAGCACGTGCTTTCTTCCCTTTTTCGGAGGAATAAACTTCTCTACCTTGTCCGAAAAGAAGATAGCGCCTACTTTATCGTTGTTTTGAATGGTTGAAAAAGCGAGTGTGGCAGCCACTTCAGTGATGATGGCTTTTTTGAATTCACCGGTGGTACCAAAATCGAGACTTCCCGAGACATCCACCAGTAAAATTACTGTCAGTTCACGCTCCTCCTCAAAAACCTTCACATAGGGGCGACCGTAACGCGCAGTAACGTTCCAGTCAATGGCACGCACGTCATCCCCATATTGATATTCGCGCACTTCGGAAAAGGTCATTCCCCTTCCTTTGAACGCCGAGTGGTACTGTCCGGCAAAAATATCCTGCGACAGCGCACGCGTTTTTATCTCAATCTTGCGAACTTTCTTGAGTAATTCGTTGGTTTCCAAGTTTTATAGTCTTTTGATTTCAGTTTGCAGGGCAACTCATAGTTGATAGTTATTAGTATCAACTCTAAACACCGCACACAGTAAACATTAAGGTACTTCTACAGTATTCAGAATATCTGTAATGATCTCTTCTGAAGTCAGATTATTGGCTTCGGCTTCGTAGCTCAAACCGATACGGTGGCGCAACACATCGTAACAAACGGCACGCACATCTTCCGGGATAACATATCCGCGGCGTTTAATAAAGGCATAAGCACGGGCAGCCAGCGCCAGGTTGATAGAGGCACGCGGCGAAGCACCAAAGGCAATCATATCCTGCAGGTCATTCAAATTGTAATCCTGCGGATAGCGGGTTGCAAAAACAATATCGATGATATATTTTTCAATCTTCTCATCAATATAGACCTGTTTCACAATATTTCGGGCTTCCACAATCTCTTTGGTACTGATTATTGGTTTAACGGAAGGTTGCTCTTCTGCGATATTCTGACGAATGATCAGCTTCTCTTCCTCTTTTTTCGGATAGTCGATTACCACTTTCAGCATAAAACGGTCCACCTGTGCTTCCGGCAGCGGGTAAGTACCCTCCTGCTCAATGGGGTTTTGTGTGGCAAGCACCATAAAAGGCTCTTCCAGTGGATAAGTGCTGTCACCAATCGTTACCTGACGCTCCTGCATCGCTTCCAAAAGAGCACTCTGCACCTTGGCCGGTGCGCGGTTAATCTCATCGGCAAGGATGAAGTTGGCAAAAACCGGTCCCTTACGAATATGGAACTCTTCATTTTTCTGACTGTAAATCATTGTACCGATTACGTCGGCAGGCAGGAGGTCGGGCGTAAACTGAATACGGCTAAAGTCTGCTTTAATCAGATCAGACAATGTTTTAATAGCCAGCGTTTTAGCCAAACCGGGAACACCTTCGAGCAAAATATGTCCATCAGAAAGAAGTGCTATCAGCAGCGAGTCCACCAGATGTTTCTGTCCCACAATCACCTTGTCCATCCCCATCACAATGGAGTCAACAAATGCACTTTGTTTCTCAATACGCTCGTTAAGTTCTTTAATATCAACCATTTTATATTTGAATTTGCTTAAATATTACTTTCTAAAAACGAATAACAAAGATATAATTTTTTCAAATGTTAAATTGCTGCTTTAATAAGAATTAACCTGATTTTAGATTAATGTAATAATGAATGTTTAAAGGCAGGTCAATAATGCTCAAATTTTAATAGAAATGAAGATTTGAGGATAAAAACTGAAGCTTTTAAAATGAAACTTCACACTTCTCCGGTGGCTATTCGCTATTTCCCAGTGCTACCGTATGGCAGGCTACGATTCCCGCAGTTTCGGTACGCAGGCGGGCGGTGCCAAGAGAAACGGCTGTAAAGCCGGCAGCAATAGCCCGGTCCACCTCCTCACGGCTGAAATCACCTTCCGGACCAATCAGAATCAGAATATCCTGACCGGGTCTGAGTGCTTGCTTAAGGCTTGTTTTTGGGTCATCGTAGCAGTGTGCAATAAATTTCTGAGAAGATCCGGCTGTTTCAAGCAGCTCCTCCATTGAAATCATCGGTTTTAATTTAGGGAATTCCGCTTTGTATGATTGCTTGGCAGCAGAGATAATTATTTTCTCCAGACGTTCCGGTTTGATGTTTTTTCGTTCAGAGTACCGGCAAAGTATGGGGATAATCTCGTCAATACCAATCTCGGTACATTTCTCAATAAACCATTCCAGCCGATCAATATTCTTTGTCGGCGCAATGGCGATGGTGAGGCGATAGTTGCGCTCATCAGGGTTTTTCACCGATTCAACAATCTTAAACTCACAGTGCCTGGGGTGTGGGTTGGTAATTTCAGCTTTATAAAATCCACCTGCTCCATCCACCAGCTCGATTGTATCACCAGCAGTTAGTCGCAATACACGCACAGCATGACGACTCTCCTCTTCAGAAAGGAAGCTCTCATTTTTGATATTGGGTGTGTAAAAAAGATTCATATTTACCGTTGATATTATGCTGTAACAACCGACGCCACCTCATGTTGCCGGTCAATAACTATTTCGTTTAAAATCTGTTCAAAAACAAGTCTGTTCTTCTTATTCATTCCTCTGGTAGTAACAGCCATAAGCGAATCAGGATCGCAAATACTATTAAAAAGTATTTTATCCGGGTACCAGAGAATTGTAATGTGTTCCCCCCAGCTCCTTTTACTCATTCCTTTTTTTGCTACTGTTTTTTCGCTTGTCTTTTCTTCAATTGTCCACTTTAATTTCTCAGCAGTTCGCTCAACCGCTTCAGCAAACGTGGCTTGATCTACATTAATATTTATAGTTAAAAATTTGCGGCGTCGCGTCAAATGTAGAAAAAAGATAAGATCAATCATAACATAAATAAATGCTCCTATGATAAGAGCTTTTATTGACATATTACCTGAATATGTATGAGTTACATAATAATTGAAAATATTTTTAATGAATAGAAACGGCAAAGGAAGCCAAATCAACACGGGAGTGTAATACCAGAAAGTTTGCCACTTTGATAGCATAACTCTTTCAATCCTACCCTTATCTTTAAGTTGATAATTAGTCATATAGACATTACTTTACTACAATCTTCTACTCTCTGCTACTCCCTTAATCTGCCAACTAAAAAACTATTTAATACTATTGGTTAATTGGCTAATTAACTCATTGGCTCATTCTCTTTGTTCCAAATCTTCCAGGCTTCTTCGGCTTGCAGAATCAGCATCTCTTCACCATTGACCGTTTGAGCCCCCTGCTCTTTTCCCTTTTTCATAAAACTTGTTTCAGACGGATTATAAACCAGATCATAAAGCAGGTGATTTTCACTCAAAAAGTGATAGGGAATATCCGGCGCGCTTTCCACATTAGGAAATGTACCGAGGGGAGTACAATTTACAATTACCTGATAATTCCTCATCACTTCCCTATTCAGCTCTTCATAGCTGAATTGTCCCTCCTTTTTACTACGCGAGACAAAACTCACCTCCAGGCCTCTCTTTTTCAAAGCATACTCCACCGCTTTGGAGGCACCACCGGTGCCCAGAATCAACGCTTTATGATGATATGATTTTAAAAATGGTTCAATAGATTGTGCAAAACCAATATAGTCAGAATTATAGCCTTTCAGTCGTAATTGGCTCTCATCACGGATAAATTTGATTACATTCACGGCTCCGATTTCAGCAGCCGCATCATCCATCTCATCCAGATAAGGAATAATTTGCTCTTTATAGGGAATGGTCACATTGAGACCGGTCAGCTTCTGTTTTTTAATCAGCTCTTCAAACTCACTGATATGCCCCAGTTCAAACAGGTCATAGCGGTCATTGAGCGATTCACGCTCAAATTTCTCTGTGAAATATTTCTTTGAAAATGAATGACCCAGCGGTAAACCAATCAGTCCAAACTCTCTCATAATTGGTCAGATTTTTCTCATTCCGGGACAAAACTCATCAAAAACTGCCGCTGCATCCAAATTGCGGTCGAGAGCCAGCTGCAGGAACTTATCACTCTGTTCATAATCACCCGTGTAGCAACTTGCAATGGCGATAAAAAGCTCTATCATCTCCAGATTAGTGTCGTAGCTATAGGCCAGGTGGTAATAAAAGAGAGCTTTATCAGCCTCGCGCCGATCAAAGTAAAGATTACCCAGCGCCAGCAAAGTATCGGGTAATGCCGGCTCAATGCTGACAGCATTCAGATAAGCAGTGATAGCCTCATCGTATCGTTTTAGTTCGATTAAGGCCTCACCACGGTAAATCCACGCCTCAGACGCCTCCGGATCCAGCTCCAGCGCTTTATCAATATACTCCAGTGCCTCTTCATTTCTATCCAGCTCAAGCAGAGAGATTGACACCCCGATAACAGCATCAAAATTGTCAGGAGCT
>CAYPPC010000020.1:0-18859 GCA_964412435.1 uncultured Paludibacter sp. | reverse complement strand
TACCCGTTTCCGAAAGCTCAATCAGAAAGTCGCGCAGATGTTTCAACTCTGCTTTTTCTGCTTCGATGTGCGCCTCATTCAGGTAAGTCAGCAGCTTTTGAATATCACGTTCATAACTTGCCACCGTATTGGGTGCAAGCGATTTCTCCATACTCAGATAGAGGCGGTATTTCTGAAGAAGCGGTATCATCTAATAAGCATTTAATCTACAAAGATATAATTTTTTGGGCATAAGCTTGTTTGTGCATCACAGAAATTGTGTGCCAACACCAGGGTTTTGTACTACACCCCAAAGGTTTATTCTTAAACTACGAATTTCGCAAATTCCACGAATTACTATTTTACGTATCAAGTAAAATGAAAACCTCGTCAAGAACAATATCCCAAAGGTTTTGGAAACCTTTGGGATGTGGAAAATAAATGTATTTACCGATTGCGGTGTATTATTGGGCAGACGAACTTGAAGTCGTCAGCCCAGAGGGCGCATCAAGTATTCTCACCGCACACTCTAAAAGCCCCCTTCTGCCTGTCCACAAAAGATAGGGGATTGGGATTTGAGACTTTACAAATCCTTAATCTTAAAGGGATTATAAGAGATATCTTCGTCAAATACATCTTCCCCTTCAATCTTTTTCACCCACTTCACCACCCGGTTGGTGATGGGCAGTATAAGTATTTCATATCCGGTTTTTAGTGCGGTTTGCGTAATCATCAGCATCACTAAATCTTTATTGGGAATAACACCGTAGAATGCCAGCGTAAAGAAGACAATCGAGTCAGCCCCCTCACCAAAGAGTGTAGAAACAATGGCCCGGATGGAGAAACCGCGTCCTTTTTGCAAAATTTTCATTTTGCTCATGATGGCTGCATTCAGAAATGAGCCGATCAGGAAGGCAACAAAACTGGAGAGTGTAATCCGGATAGTATTCCCAAGCACCAAAGAAAATGCATCTTGGTGGGTGAAGTTGGCGGAACCCGGCACCAAAATGCTCAGTTGGAATACAGCAATGGCCAGGAAGTTCATCAGGAATCCATACCAGATAATTAACCTGGCTTTGCGGAAGCCCCACACTTCGGCAATGATATCATTAACGATATATGAAATTGGGAAAATAAGCAGACCGGCGGTTGCTTCGATGGGACCGATATTAATCAGTTTTTGCTCAACAATGTTGGCGATTATCAGACAGCTGGTGAATAGCAGCCCGCTGATAAGATAGGCTACAGATAGTTGTTTCTTCATTTTCTTGTTTTTTTAGACGTGGTTACCAAGCACACGTATTACTATTTTTATTAAATATAAAATTATTCTTCTTTTTTCCTGCGCCACCACTGAAACTTGTCCGGAACCGAATCATAACCGCTACCGCCCCAGGGATTGCAGCTTAAAATTCGCAAAGTAGCCATCCAGGTTCCCTTGAAAATACCGTGCTTTTTCACTGCATCAATCGCATAGGAGGAGCAGGTGGGCGTATATCTGCAGGATGGCGGCTTCAGCGGCGAAATAAACAGGCGGTAGAAATAAACCGGCAGCAAAACGATATGTTGCAGAAGCTTACTGATTCTCTTCATCGGAATTGACAGTTAAGATTTTCATAAACTTCCCCAGTGCTTTCTGCATCCTAAGCTCCATATCCCGCCAGGGCAAAATCTCATTGGCAATATACTGCAATGAGACATGCAGCTTCAGATTTTCACCAAGTGCAAAATCATAAAGTCCCGATTTATTCAGGCGATAAGCCTCCCGCATCAGGCGTTTGATCCGGTTGCGGTCAACAGCTCTTTTAAAACGCTTTTTGGGAGCACTCACCATCACTCTTACCGGGACATTCTCCTTATCCTCTTCAACAATCAGGTACACAACACGAAAAGGATAAGCAATAAATGCTTTTCCCTCTCTGTACAGCTTTTCGATTGTTTTCAGGCCGTAGAGTCTTTCACTTTTTGGAAACCGGTACTGCATAAATAAAGAAATATCCCAAAAGTACTAATAAAAGTACAATTGGGATAAAATCTTATTTCAAAATGTTTTCTTATTTCTTCCCATTCAGCTTTTTCACCTCTTTCAGGTGATTATCGAGTGCTGCGGCCATCGAAGGGAAGCCGGGCATCGGCGCCTCCAGGTCGAGTCTGAGACCCGATTCGCGCACTGCGAAAGCTGTGTTTGTTCCGAGTGTTCCGATATGGATATCACCCTGAACGAAATTTGGATCATTCTCAAACAGCGACTTAATGCCTGCAGGGCTGAAGAAAAGCATCATATCATAGGTCTGAAGCTCTTCAGCTGAAATTTCATTACTCACCGTGCGATACATAATCGCCTGTTTGAATACAATGTTACTTCCTTCCAGAATAGACATAGTCTCTTCGTTGCGAACATCAGAAGTTACATAAAGGAATTTCTCTTCCGGATGTTTATTCAGAATGGTCGGCATATCTACAAACTTACCTGTCGAAGTATGAAAAATCTTACGTTTTCTGTACTGGATATACTTTTGCAGATAGTGCGCTACTGTTTCAGAAACACAAAAATACTTCATTGTTTCTGGCACATTCACACGTAACTCCTCTGTCAATCTGAAGAAGTGATCAATTCCATGACGGGCATTAAAAATTATTGCGGTATAATCCGAAATATTAATGCGCTGCGTACGGAATTCTTTAGCATAAATTGGTTCTACTTTAATAAAAGGACGAAAATCTATCTTAACATTGTGTTTTTCACCAATGTCATAATAGGGTGATTTTGTCGTTTTGGGCTCCGGCTGCGAAACCAATATTCTTTTGATAGTCAAAGCGATAAGGTTTAATAATTACACAAACATCATCAATTTCTCAAAGGTCTGAAATAGAGCTAAAATGGGCAATATTTCGAGGGTGCAAAGGTACAAAAAAATATAAAGCAAAGCTAATGGTTTTGTGTAAAATATCTGAAATACTTTGACGATGAGGACAACATAGGTAAAAACCAGCAGCAACAGAGCTATCAATGCTATCGTAAGTTGCCATGTGCCAGGCTGATAAGTGTACAATACCAGCAAGGGAAAAAGTGCTGTTGCATAGAGATAAATCAGATTAAAATAGATCTGAATAAAAGACCCTGTCATTTTTTTCTCAAAAAATGTTCTCCCTACTATTTCAAACAGCAAGTATTTTAGCAATAAAAAGAGTCCTAACAGTCCTAAAATAGCAGCAAAGGTGGTAAATTCAAAACTTCCGGTATCTGCCACCAGCAGCTGATGAGCCATCAGGGAAAAAACAAAGATGGAGAAAATATTGATCAGTATGGGGTAAAGCACCGAACTTTGAACCGGAGGTAGAAAAAGATCCGGCTCCTTTTTATGTGAAAAAATAGTTTTTAGCTGCTGAATAAACATCCCGCCGGAACGAATCAGAATAAAGGTGAAACTCAGAAAGAGCAGCAACAGCACCACGAAAACCCAGGGCTCATTGGAGGAGAGCGACGGACGTACCAGACCTTCCAGACCGACGTCTGCAATCACTTCCGAAATCAGAGTCAGACTGTCTGTCAGAGCCGTTGAGTCAGACACCGCCAGCGAATCAGCTATATTTAAAACACTGTCATTCACTCCTGTTCATCCTATATTTTTGCAAAGTTTCTCATATTTTCATGCACCTGTTCCGACTGTTCAAGCGCCTGCATCACCTCACCGGTCTGCTGCACCACGCTCCACATTTTCAGATGCTCGGGGCGCACAAAAAGCTCATCGGCGCCACGTTCAAAAAGTGCCAGCAGGTGATCATAATAGCCTTCGGTATTTAGCAGTACAATCGGCTTGGAGTGAATGCCGAGCTGTTTCCAGGTAATTATTTCGAGCAGCTCTTCGAGGGTACCAAAACCACCGGGCAGAGCCATAAAAGCATCGGCCAGTTCAGCCATTTTCTCTTTGCGCTCATGCATAGTTTCGGTCAATATCAGCTCCGTAACACCATTGTGCTGCCACTCCACCTCCACCATAAATTGAGGAATCACACCAATTACTGTCCCGCCGTTTTCAAGCACACTATCGGCCAGCACACCCATCAGCCCCACCGAACCGCCGCCATAAACCAATTCAATATTGTTTTTGGCAAAAATCTTTCCCAATTCACGGGCAGCATCAACAAATGCAGGTGCTATTTTACTGCTTGAAGAGCAATATACACAAACTCTTTTCTTCTCACTCATTTTACTTTATGCTATATAACTTGCAAAAATACAGTTTTCTTTTCGTATTTTTGACCTGAAATAATTAAATATACAAAAAATGATAGTTGTTACCGGAGCCACCGGCATGCTCGGCGGACATTTATTGTGGCACCTGCTTCAGGAAAATGAGGAGCTTACAGGCCTCAGACGCCCAAGCTCAAACCTGGATGATGTGAAATGGATTTTTCGCTTTTACGGTGATCAAGAGGAACACCTGTTCTCAAAAATCAGATGGGTGAATGCCGACTTAGAAGACCGGACAGGGCTGGAGAAAATCTTCCAGGGTGCTGACTATGTTTATCACTGCGCTGCCATGGTCGATCTGGGTAAAAACGGGGAAGAGATGATGCGCATCAATGCAGAAGGCACACGCCATGTGGCTGAGGCTGCGCTGGCTGCCGGCATCAAAAAGCTCTGCTTCGTAAGCTCTACATCCGCCCTGGCGCCTGCCCGGGAAGGGGAGAAAATTGATGAGAAGGAGCCAACGGAAGCACTCCCAACAACTTCCGCTTACGGCGAAAGCAAACGGCGCGCAGAAGCTGCCGTGAAAGATGTAGCCGAAAAGGGTCTGAACTATGTTACAGTAAATCCAAGCGTTATTCTCGGTTACTCGAAAAAGATGAGTGGCAGCGGAGAGTTGTTTAAGCGGGTGAAAGCGGGACTTCCCTTCTACACCAACGGAATGAACGGCTACGTGGCTGTGGAAGATGTGGCAAAAGCAATGATTCTTCTGACGAAAAGCGATATATCCGGAGAGCGTTTTTTAATCTCCGGTGCCGACTGCACACACAAAGAGATACTCAGCCTGATGGCTAAAGGCTATGGCAAAACGCCCCCTCATATTGGTATGAACCGCAGCCTGCTGCTTGCGGTGGCTTCACTCAGTGAGGCGGCAGGCAAACTATTCAGATTCAAACCGCTGCTGGACCGCAGTTCAGCAAAAACAGCGCTTAGCCGCCAGCAATACAATACCGCCAAACTTCAGGCTGCTCTGCCCGGCTTCAGCTTCACTCCTATCAGCCGGTCTATTGCTGCAATCTGCAAGTTTGATAAAGCCAATCCCTGATAGATGAAGTTCACGTAGTAAAAAAAAACGGTTTTGCAATCACTGCAAAACCGTTTTTAGTTATTAAAACAAAATGAATTGATTTTATTCTACAGAAAACTTATAGATGCACCACTCGTCGTACTTTTCGCCGGGGCGAAGTACGGTTGAGGGGAAGTGCGGATAGTTAGGTGAAGCGGGGAAACCCTGTGTTTCAAGGCAGACAGAGTGCTGCTCTGCATAGGTTTTTCCATCTTTACCAATCTGCTCATCTACCCAGTTGGCGGTGTAAACCTGCACACCGGGCTGCGTAGTCAGCACCTCCATTTTACGACCGCTTTCCGGCTCGTAAATGTATCCGGCACTGGCCAGAACACCGGGTTGCTCACGACGAATCACCCAGTTGTCATCGATACCGCGATTCGGCTTATACACATCATGATTCATCCAATCTCCCAGCAGCTTCGGCTCCCGGAAGTCGTAAGGTGAATCATCCACCTTTAGCACTACACCGGTCGGGCAGGTATGCTCATCTAATTCGGTGTGAAAATCAGCATTTAATTGCAAATAATGACCACCTACACTACCCTCTCCTGCACCTTTCAGGTTGAAATAGGAGTGGTTGGTTAATCCGATTACCGTTGCTTTATCAGTGGTAGCTTCGTAATGAATCTTCAGCTCATTTTCCTCGCTCACCGAGTAAGTTACCGTAACATCTAAGTTTCCGGGATAGCCCTCTTCACCATCCGGTGAAAGATAGTTCAGTACAATTTCATTTTCCGAAACAGACTTCACATCCCACACTTTCATATTGAAACCTTCTAAGCCACCATGCAGCGAATTAGGTCCATTATTTACTGCCAGTTTATACTCAACTCCATCTAAATGGAAGGAAGCATTTTTAATCCGGTTGGCAAAGCGTCCGCAAGTAGCGTTAAAATAGGTTTCTTTGGTAGTAATCTCTTCCAGCGTATCAAAGCTGAGCACCACATCCGCCACTTCACCTTGAGCATCAGGCACCAATAATTTGGTTACCCGCGCGCCGTAGTTGCAAATTTCGGCAGACATGCCCCGGCTGTTTTTCAACGTCCAGAGGGACACTTTTTTACCATTTATAATAATTTCCTGTGCCATATCTTACTCGACTCTTTTAGCACCATCACCAATTTCAGCTACATAGAAGTCAGCTTTCAACCCAATTCTCTCTTCGTAACCTTTACCCACTTTTTCGATAAACTCATCAATGGCCTCATCTTTTACTAATGAAACGGTGCAACCGCCAAAGCCGCCACCGGTCATACGCGATCCGATAACGCCGTCGATTTTCCAGGCCTCTTCTGCCATGGCATCCAGCTCAGGTCCGGTTACTTCATAATCATCACGAAGCGATTCGTGCGATGCATTCATCAGTTTTCCGAAAAGCTCCAGATCACCTTTACGCAGAGCGGCAACCGCATCTGTCGTACGCTGAACTTCACCCACAACGTGACGTGCACGTTTGTGCGCTACCTCATCTGTGATGGCATGCTCCACCTCTTTGAAGTCGGCTTCTGTCAATTCAGCCAGGTTTTTAATCGGACGAACAGTATTAATTTGTTTTACTGCAAGCTGGCACTGTGCTACACGATCATTATATGCTCCAGAATCCAGTTTATGCGGACTGTGCGTGTTGGAAATAACCACTTTTACACCATCCAGCTTCACCGGAACATGCTCAAAGTCAAGCGTATCGCAATTCAGGAAAATAGCGTGGTCTTCTTTACCGTTGGCACTGGCAAACTGGTCCATGATACCACACATCACGTTGGCAAACTCATGCTCAGCTTTCTGACCGATCAATGCCATTTCCGTACGATTCAGGCTGGTACCCAGTTGATCATCAAGCGCAAAAGCTGTAACCACCTCCAAAGCAGCAGAGGAGGAAAGTCCTGCACCATTCGGCACATTACCCCAAATCATCATATCAAAACCCTCCTTAAACTCCACGTTACGCTTTACATATTGAGCAAAAACACCCAACTGGTAATTAGCCCATGAGCGGCCGGGCAGTGGTTCTGTCAAGTTATCAAGTGATACTTCTACTTCCTGATCGGGTATATTCAGGGAACGGAAATGGATTACATTCGATCCATTTTTGCGAAGCAGCAGATAAGTACCGAAGCTGAGCGCTGCGGGAAAAACAAATCCGCCATTGTAGTCGGTATGCTCACCGATAAGATTAACACGGCCGGGCGCAAAATATACCGCCTCAGCTTCATGACCATAAGCTTCCTGAAAAGCTTTTTTCATTTCTTTTACTTCCATAGATATATTAAATTTATGAGTTGATAATTCTTAAAGTGTGTGCACAAAGCGAATGCGCACAAGCAAAGCTACAAATATAGGCCAAAGTTTTAACAACTTTTGTTAAGCATTCTGCCCTTTATGTTAAGAAATTAATTTGCAGGCAGAAACTGTTGCGGTGATGATTTTTTGTCAGTAATGGATATAATTTCCGTGACCACATAACGGCTGAAACCGCGCCAGGGAAGCGCCCCCCGATACTCCACATATCTCAGCTCCATATCCCGACCGCCACTCAGCATCAGTTTTTCAGCAATCTCTTTGTCTTTCACTGAAAACTCGAATTCGTAGGACTGGATAGCTGCTCCGGGAGTTTTACCCGATGACCGGAAACCAGATTGAATCAATTTCCCCTCGTAGGTTTTGAAGACAATCCCTTTATAAACCATATAATTTAGTTCACCGGCTTTCACCCCTTCTCCGAAAGGGAAATAGAATTTGAAATAGGTGAGGCCGGCAGCAGCCAGCAATACCAAAATCGATATAATTGCAATTATTTTCTTCATCTCTTCAATTTGAGTTTTAGTTTTTCGGAAAATTGCAGCAAATATAACCATTTTCGAGATGATTTATGCCGATTTTTGGATAATTATTTATAACTTTGAAGACAACGAACAGAATCTTAATCATTTTTTACCAATACCATGAGCGAACAAGATAAATGGGTAACCTTAGCCATCCGCACTTACCAGCGGGCACAACGCATCAAAGAGGTGATGGACCAGCATGAAATTGAGACCATGATTCACAATCTCAATCTGGAAAATCCGGAAATTGCTGTTGGTGTCCGGGTTCGCATCCGCGAAAAAGATCTTCCGCAAGCCCTTAAAATTGTGGAGGAGATGGAGAAAGCGTGGGACGAAGAGGCTCAAAAAGATCAGCCTCCAAAAGGACGCAATGTGCTTGTCCCGATCGAACTGACCGATCAGATCCATGAAGTGTGTAACTACGGCTTTTACTTTGCTGACAAGTTGAATGCCGATATTGTTTTCCTGCATGCCTACCTCACTCCGGCATATACCATCACTTCATCCTCAACCACTGAAATTAACACTTACAGTCTGACTGATACTGAAACGATTCGCCGGCAAATGAAAACCAACAGCGCCGATGTGGAGAATCTGACCCGGCTGATTCAGCGACGCATCAAAGACGGCGAACTCCCCAACATCAAATTCAGTTTCAGATTAGTGGAGGGTGTGGCAGAAGATGAAATTTTAAACTTTTGCAAAAGAGAAGAACCCTCTATGGTGGTGATGGGCACCCGCAGCCGACATAAAACCGGAGGCAATCTGATTGGAAGTGTTACTGCTGAGGTGCTCGAAGCGTGCCGCGTGCCGGTGATGGCCATTCCCTCGGGCTTAGAATTGATGCCCGACCGGATTCAAAGAATTGCATTCTTCACCGGATTTGATCAGAAAGACCTGATTGCTATCGACACGCTTATCTCATTTTTTGGCAAAGAAAACATTGAACTGATGTTTATTCACGCCACCGACAAGCAGGACTCCTGGGATGAGATTATGCTGGCAGGTATCAAAGAGTATTTTGCCGGACAGTATGAAGGCATGAAAACAGAGTACAGCATCATTGACAAAAACAGGGGACTGGAGCAGATACAGCCATTCCTCGAAGAGTCAAAAATTGATTTAGTGGGGCTGCATACCCGGAGAAGAAGCCTTTTTGCCCGCATTTTCAATCAGGGAATAGCCACCAAACTCCTTTTCAATGTGGACACGCCGCTGATGGTGCTGCATGTTTAGTGAAAAAAGTCTCTCTAAAAATCATCCAATGAGATCAGGTTCTGGGTCACTGCATAGATGGTGAGCCCGGACACCGATTTAATACCCGTTTTCTGTGAAATATTTTTGCGGTGAGTGATCACCGTGTTAGTACTGATATTTAATTTATCGGCTATCTCTTTATTAGAATTACCGGCTGCAAGCAGCTTGAGCACCTCTATTTCCCGATCGGTGAGTGTGTCCCGGCTGTTATGCTGATGTCCGTCACTCTCCACATCGATCCAGCGGTTCATCCGCTCTTCAATGGCATCTGCCGTGTCATACACATCTACCGTGTTGTCCAGTTTGGCCAAAAGAGATGCCGGAAAATGGGCATAAATTACCCCTATCCAGCGAATACATTCCAGGCGGTTTTTAGCCTGCTGAAACTGTGCGGGGTAGAGCTGAATATAGGCAGGATTGATCAAAACCAGGTGGCATGAATCACGCATAAAAACAGCCTCCAGCTCCTCAAAGCTCGATACCTGAGAGATGCGCTTCACCCTGCTTATCCGTGACAAAATAGAGTGAAAACCTGCACTGACTACCGGCGAGTGATCGAATATGGCAACATGCACTTTTCTCATTTCACCTGCTCCTCGTTAACTAAACTTTCAAGACGCATCACCAGTGGGGTGAGCACCAGCTCTTCGATATCGGAATGGATATTCAGATCGAACTCAAGCTCAGAAAGCATAAACAGTATTTTTCGTCTCACAGCACGATCATCCTGTGGCGGCAGGTACTTGATCAGCAGATTTTTCAAATCGCGCAACTTCTCTTCAATGTCGCTGTGATTATCGCGGTAATGAGCTGCCGAAAAATCAGACTGCACCTCAATTTCCCGGCCATACATCTTCTCAATCAGCTGATGCACATAGGGGTGAAACACCTCATTTTCATAGTCGAGATGCTCATTCACCTCATCAAAATAGTCTGAATAGAAGAGCATCACCAACTTCATCTCCTTGCTGTTATTACTTCGGTTCATATGGCTGATCAGCTCCATAATTTCCGGGTAAATTTCGGTGGAGTAAAAATTGTGCGCACTTTTCAGAAACGCAATTATATCAAGAATATCTTTGGGGTCGGGGTTGAGCTCAGGCAAAGAGCGGCTGCCGCAATAGAGATTGGTAAATGCTATAAAAAGGGATTCATTGATATCGTGTCGCTGACAAATATTACTGATTGTGAGATCCTGCACCGGCAGAGGAATTTCAAAATGCTCCAGCATCAGCTGCAGATAGGAGTTCGCTATCAGCAGGTCAGCCATTTTTGTATCGGGATTTATTTTTTTTACTAAATTCATTTTTTACTCTAAACAGATTAGCAAGGTTAATTTTTTACTTCATTAAAACGCAGTCTCTCAAAACCATAAATCAAGATAAACAGGCAGGTGATCTGAAAATCCACCATGATACTTCATACCGATATAGGTGCGAAAGGGCTTCTTACCCAGATACTGCTCGTCGGGCTCCATCAAGAAATCCGCCTCAAAGATATGAAAATTTTCGGGTGTTGTCGAAATATCATTATCAGGTTGCAGCAAGCTTCCTGAAACAATAATGTGATCAATCATACTCCACTCTCCCTGAAACTTATGGCTCCCAATATTCTTTTCGTGAAAGGGATAAGCCAGATTATAAAGCTCACCCGCTTTGTATTCGCCCTCCGGCGGCATGGCTCCCAAAGCGTGACGCACACTGCTGTTTGAGGGGTCATCGTTGAGATCGCCCATGATGATAATGTTGGGATTGACCAAAGTCGCAAAAAGTGAATCTACCTTACTGCGCAGCAGTTCACCCACCTCAATCCGGTGTGACTCTGACTCCAGTTCGCCGCCCCAGCGTGAAGGGAAGTGACACTGAAAAATATGCAGGGTATCGCCTGCGGTGGTTTTGCCCGCCACATAAAGTATGTCGCGGGTACGAATTGTCTGAACAGGAATTGCCTCCTCATGAAAAGGCTTAAACTGGTGCGGATCATACATCAGAGCTACATCAATTCCGCGCGGATCCGGTGATTCGTAGTGAATAAACTTATAGCGTAGATTTTTGAGCGGCGACTTTTCTGTCAGGTCGCTCATGGCCAGGCGGCTCTCCACCTCCGAAAGCGCAACAATGGCCGGCGGCTCCCAGCCCCCTACAGCCACAATGACCTTAGCGATAGCGGACTGTTTCTGACGATATTTTGTCATATTCCAGCCCCGGTAGCCTCCCGGCAGATACTCTTCATCGTTCGTATCAGGGTCATCTTCCGTATCAAAAAGATTCTCCACATTGTAGCCCACAATTCGGAATCTCTTCTTTTCATTTTGAGGCTGCGCCGAAAAGAAGAGAGACAGAAGCAGTATCAGCAAAAAAAGTTTTCGCATAACAAAAGGGATGAAACATGAGTGATTAAATAGTATAACAAATTTAATCCTCTGAAGTTGACGGCTTCCACTCATAAGCTCCCGCATCGGGCTTACCGTCGGCCAGGCGGCTGTTTCCATGAAGGTCAAAGGGGAAATCTTTGGCCAGCTCCACATCTGCCATATCGCGGAATGGAGAGAGCGAATCGGGTACAAAATTGTAGTAGGTCATTTTTGCCGAATCCAGAAAGGTGTTACGGAATAGCAGCGAATCAGCATAGTTGTACCACACCACCTCCTTAAACATCAGATTATCTGCTTCTGGCTTCTCTTTGCGGATATAGCTGTTGCTGAACAGACCTTTATAACTGCTGTCGAAACGGGAAAGAATTTCAAATTCATTGCTGCTTGAACCGGCAATTACGCAGTTTCCAAAGAATGTCTGCATCGGGATGATGCGGTTCAGTTCCATAATCATTACAGCGGCATTACCCTCTTTGCCCGAAGGCTGCACCCGCAGGTTGGAGCTGTTGAAATAATTAGCAATGGTGCAATGCACAAAGCGGTGATTCCCCCCATTCAGATAGACCGAATAGGAGCCGGTATTAGAAATTTCACTGTTATTTACCACCACATCGCCATTTTGCACTACCAGTCCGTATTTCAAAAAGTTGTGAATGCGCGAGTTGTTAATTTCGAGCTTCGGGCGGTAGTTGCGGTCCTCATTCGAGAAATAAATCCCTACCAGGCCGCTGTTCATCACCACGTGATTCAGCCGGTGGCTGCCCTCTTTGTTAAACAGCAACACCCCGCCCCACTGATTTGATCTGTAAGCATAAGGAACCCGGGGATTATAATACAACATATCCCTGCGGTCACCACGCATCAGCACAGGTGCCTCCAGGGTACCGTCAGCAATCAGATTTCCATATACCAGCAGGCTCGCTTTATCATGAAAATAGAGCTCACAGCCCGCCTCAAGCGTCAATGTTTTTGCACTGTCAACCACCAGATCTCCATAAATCAGGTAAGGTTTATTGGCATTAAGAGTGGTATCAGCTGTGATATGATAATTTCGAAGCACTTCCATATCCTGTCCGAAAGCGATCAGCTTTACATCCTGCTGATGATTATTGGTGAGAAAAATAATGGAGTCTTTCACCAGCAGCGCAGCATCTGAGGCCAGGGGATCGATGGTTACCTCCACAAATATAAAGAGGCTGTCACGGGCGCGCAGCTCCACTCCGGTGAAGCGGTTCGTAGCACTCTGCTCGCCGTTCACATTGATCCGGTAAGGGGAGTTTTCCCCTTTTGCCAGTCCTATCAGTGATATTTCGAGGTTTTTATTGTTGGGATTATATACTTTCATCCTCTGCGTGGAGCTGCCGATAGTTGTAAAAACAGTATCAAATAGCACCGTATCACTGGAGAAAGAGAGCCGCAGGGAAGGATCATGCGAAATACGTTCATCGATACAGCTGTGGCCTGTGAAGAGAATAATCACAAGCATCATCAGCGGAGCAATCAGTCGCGCATCTATCTTTTGAGTTATCAATTTTCCGAAATCTGGTTTCATTATAATGCAAACGAATTTTTGTCTGAATTATTTTCTCTACAAAATTATTTAAAAATGAGGACAATACCGCGATAATCAATTATATTTGTAGAAATTTTGCTATTCAATCCAATAAAAAACAGAATAACATGGCGAGTAAAAGAAAATTAAAAAAAACTATGCAGCAAATTGCTTCGGAGCTAATCACAAATGTTTACTACAAATCACTGATATCTGAGAAAAACATTGATGCCGAAGCGGACGCACTGGTAACAGAGATTGCTCTCTTCAGCCGCGAATTTATCAACCGTATCGGTAAAAACGGCGGCAAAGATCCCAAAGAGATTAAAGCATACTACAATAAACTCTACGCTGACTGGGACAAAGAGGTTGAGAAAATCATTGAAAAATACGAAGAGCTGTAATTCTCGCTTTTCCAAAGACAAAAAAAGAGTTCATTTCTGATTGAAATGAACTCTTTTTTATATTTCTGCAGTCGCTTTTTAAAGCAACTCCATGGTGTCAGAGGCAATCATATACTCCTCATCAGTCGGAATCACCACCACCCTTACCTTAGAGTTGGGCGTGCTGATTTCAAGCTCTTCACCGCGGACTTTATTCTTCTCCGGATCAATCTCGATGCCGAGATAGCTCATCTGCTCACCCATACGCAGGCGCGTTGAAGTTTGGTTTTCGCCCACACCTCCGGTGAATACCAGCACATCTACTCCGTTCAGTGCGGCCACATAGGAGCCGATATATTTTTTGATCCGATACTCGTACATATCAAGCGCCAGAATGGCCCGCTCGTTACCATCAGCAACTGCAGCCTCAATATCGCGCATATCAGAAGAGAGACCGGAAACGCCCAGCACACCGCTGTGTTTGTTAAACAGCACCGAAGTTGCGTCCGTACCGATATACTCTTTATCCATCAAATAAGTAACCACACCCAGATCCACATCACCCGAGCGGGTTCCCATCATCAGACCCTCAACCGGCGTGAAGCCCATGGAGGTATCGATTGATTTTCCGTTTTCAATAGCCGTGATGGAAGCACCGTTTCCAATATGAGCAGTAATGATTTTGGTCTTCTCGTAGTCGAGTCCCAGAAAATCACAGGCACGCTTGGATACGTAGCGGTGACTGGTTCCGTGGAAACCGTAGCGACGGATACCATATTTTCTATAAAGCGAATGTGGTATTCCGTACATATAAGCATGTTGCGGCATGGTCTGGTGGAATGCTGTATCGAAAACAGCTACCTGAGGAACACCCGGCAGCAGCTCTTCGATGGCATAAATCCCCGCCAGGTTGGGCGGATTGTGCAGCGGTGCAATCTCGATACACGCCTCAATCTGCTCGATCACAGCTTCATTAATAACCACACTCTCATTGAAAAGCTCACCGCCATGAACCACCCGGTGGCCAACGGCTGTGATTTCTTCGATTTTTTCAATGGAACCATGTTTTTCACTAGTTAGCACACCCAGGATATATTCAATAGCCAGCTGATGCTCTAACACCTCGCCTTCTAAAATCACCTGTACTCCATCTTTTCTCTTATGTTTCAGGAATGAGCCTTTCATGCCCACTTTTTCCATACCTCCGGATCCGATCACGTCGCCCGAGGTCATATCAAACAGTTTATATTTAACGGAGGAACTTCCGCAGTTTAATACTAAAATTTTCATCTTTTTCTCTCCTCCTTATTTAGTAATGACATTTCCGTCGGTGTCATAATCATAAAATCCTTTTAACTTAGCAACCCCGTGGTGTTTTGCACGACTCAGGCGCAGCAGCACCGGTGAAGGTTTGTATTTAACGTGACCATACTCTTCGTAGAGATTCTCCATCAGATTCACAATTTTCTCAATACCGAAATGGTCGGCAGTGCGGAAAATACCCTGGCGGTGACCGTAGCCAACAGTCATAATCTGGTCAATATCGTCGATAGAAGCAACCCCCTCCATCAGCATGGAGCAAGCCTCGTTGAGCTGAATCAAAAAGAGGCGAATGCTTACCAGTCCTGAGGACTCCAGCACTTCAACATACTGGTGGTTGATCAGTTTTGCAAACTGAACTGCTTTCTCGTAGGTATCGTGAGAAGTTTCAAGTCCGCGCACCACCTCAATCATACGCGACTCAGGCACGTTGGTGAGAAAATGCAGTCCGATACAACGATCGCGGTGCTCCAGCTCTGAAGCCAGATCTGAAACAATCACTGTGGTTACGTTGGAAGAGATAATTGCTTTGGGTGAAAGTACTTTCTCTAACTCTTTGAAAACCGCTTTCCGCTCAGTCACCATACGTTCACCGGTAACATCATCGTAGCGGATAGACTCAATCACAAAGTCACAACCTGCAAAATCCTCATACTTTGTTGTACCCGTTATGCGGCCCAGAATAGTGCGTTTTTCACTCTGTGTCAGACCCCAGTTGGCAATTTTTGCGTCCAACTTTCCTTCAATGCGCTTGAAAGCATTTTCGATTTTTTCGAGCGAGGGTTCCAGAAAAACCACCTCCATGCCGTGAGAAGCTGCAATGGTAGCGATCATGCTGCCATCTTTTCCGCAACCGACAACACCGATGCGCGAGAAAAGCGCTTTGCGACGCATCCGTTTGCTCAAACCATATCTTTCGATAGGTTCTTTGATAATTTCTGTCATTTTATCTTAGAATAATATTTTGAATAATTTTTACTGCTCCTCACCCATGGCCTGCACAGCTGTGATGCTGATCATACGAATGATATCCTCCACCGAGCAACCGCGCGAGAGGTCGTTGATAGGTGCTGCAATTCCTTGCAGAATAGGTCCGATGGCTTGTGCAGCACCCAGACGCTCCACCAGTTTGTAGCCAATATTTCCCGATTGCAGATCCGGGAAAACAAGCACGTTAGCTTTTCCGGCCACTGTGCTGCCCGGGGCTTTGCTCTGTCCAATGCTCTCTACTAAAGCCGCATCAGCCTGCAGTTCACCGTCGATCTGCAAATTGGGAGCCAGTGCACGTGCAATTTCAGTTGCCTCAGTCACTTTATCTACAAATTCATGCTTTGCGCTCCCTTTGGAAGAGAAGCTCAGCATTGCTACCTTCGGGTCGATACCGGCAATAGCACGGGTGGTATCAGCAGTACTCACTGCAATTTGCGCCAGCTCCTCCGCACTGGGGTTGGGGTTAACCGCACAGTCGGCAAACACAAATAGACCACCCTCGCCCAGCTGCTCAGCAGCGGTAAACATCAGGATGGCACCCGAAACTATTCTGATACCCGGTTTGGTTTTTACAATCTGGAAGGCGGGACGAAGCACATCGCCCGTGGTGCTGCGTGCTCCGGCCAGTTCACCGTCGGCATCACCATTTTTTATCATCAAACAAGCTAAATAGAGTGGATCCTGTGCCAGCTTTTGCGCATCCTCCGGAGTCATTCCTTTCGATTTTCTGATTTCGTAGAGCAGGTCGGCATACTCACCCATCTTGTCGTGTTGTGCAGGATTTACAATCTCTGCCTCTCCAATATGCTCCAGGCCGTTCTCTTTGGCCAGATTCATAATGGTTTCCGAATCACCAATCAGAATCAGTTTGGCTGCTTTCTCTTTCAAAATGTAATCAGCAGCTTTCAACGTACGGATTTCATCTCCTTCGGGCAAAACAATTCGTTGTAAATTGGTTTTTGCACGCTGCATAATATCCTCTAATAGCTTCATAGTAACTAGTTTATATAAGTGTGAAATATCAAATAGTGAGCAGCACAATCTACACGGCCAACTCAACTCACAAAGTTAAGCTTTTTTGAGGAGAGGACAAGCTAATGTTTTGATTTTAAGTAAATTTTACAATATCGCTTTCATATTTTCACCTGTGGAAAAAATAGTTTTACCGCCGGACTAAGATTTTAGCTTTTACGCTCTCTTACTCTCAAATAATTTCTTAATTTTGTCTTCATTATTCAATAAAAACAATAAACGGAGTATGAAACAGATAAAATTGACACTAAACATCCTTTTGCTGGTTTTAATTACCTCCTGTGGCAAACAACAAAAAGAGACAAGTATGTTGAAACAGAGCGATTTTCCGGCAGCGCCTATGGCTGCCGCAGATGCAAAAATACTTAAGAATTTCGATGTGGAACGCACGGATAATTATTTCTGGCTTTTCGACAAAAACAATCCCCGCGTCATCGATTACCTGAATGCAGAAAATGCATATACCGACACGGTGATGGCCTCAACTCAGGCACTGCAAGAAAAGATTTACGATGAAATTCTGGGGCGAATCAAGGAAGATGACCAAAGCTATCCGAGCTTTTCAAACGGTTACTACTACTATTCTGAAACTGAGAAAGGGAAACAATATCGCAGCTATTTTCGCCGGAAAGGCTCTATGGAGGGCGAAGAGGAGCTGATTTTTGATGTAAACAGCATGGCCGAAGGGAAATCTGCCTATATGTTTAGCGGCTACAGAATTAGCCCTGACAATAAAAAGGCGGCCTATTTCTATAATGAAACCGGATCTTTTGCCAACTACACCCTGCGCATCCGCGATCTGGAGAGTGGCGAGGATATCGATTTCGCCATCAAAGGAGCCACCTCTGTGGCCTGGGCCAACGACAGCAAAACACTGTTTTATACCATGATTGATCCGGTGACTCTTCGTCCGCACCGGGTGTATCGCAGTCAGGCCGGATATCACAAGCCGCAGCTTGTTTATGAAGAGAAAGATGAGAGATTCCGGGTGGGCGTATCAGGAAGCAAAACTTACGAATGGATTATTCTTTCGAGCGCCAGCAGCACCACTTCTGAAGAGCGTCTGATCGATGCCGACAACCCCCAGGCTGATTATTTTGTATTTATGGAGCGAGACCAGGATGTGGAGTACGATGTTTTACCTCATAAAGAGTATTTCTTTGTACGCTACAAAGACAAAGAGAACCTGAACAGCAAAGTGTACCGGGTGGCCAAAACAGCCTACGCCGACCGCAATGCTTGGGAGGAGCTTGTGCCTCACCGCCCCGAAGCACTGATTGAGAATATAATTGTGCAAAAAGAGTATTTAGTAATCGAAACCCGCAGCAACGGATTGAACGAACTGGAGATTCTCAATATCAACAGCGGAAAAAGTCGCTCGGTTTCATTTCCCGAACCGGTTTACACGATGAGCTCTTCCGGCAATCCGGAATATGAGGGCACCACCATCCGCTACTCCTACACCTCGATGAACCGCCCCAATACACTTTATGAGTATGACTGCGCCAGCGGCAACACCACCCTCTTAAAACAGCAGGAGATTCCCTCCGGCTTTAATCCGGACGATTATGTGGTGGAGCGTCTCTGGGCCGATGCCGATGATGGTGTGAAAGTGCCGATGGCGATTGTTTATAAACGCGGAGTGAGAAAGAACGGTAAAAACCCGGCACTGCTCTACGCCTACGGAAGCTACGGCAGCAGCACCGATGCTTTTTTCAGCACCAGCTTCTACAGCCTGATTGAGCGTGGTTTTATACTGGGAATTGCACAAATCCGCGGTGGCAGCGAATTAGGAGAGCAGTGGTATGAAGATGGTAAACTACTGA
>CAYPPC010000019.1:0-19264 GCA_964412435.1 uncultured Paludibacter sp. | reverse complement strand
TTCTACATATTCAATGGCATCTTTCGAAGCGCCGTGAACCTGCGGAATACAACGTAGTGAATAAGGATCCTGCACCCGGCCGCACTCCTCGTGAGATTTCATAATTTCTGAATGTTTCAGCAATTCGCGCATGCGTGAAGCCACATAAACAGCGCCTGAGTGCGGTCGCAGATTGTGCAAATCTTCGTCGAAAGGAGATATTGCCCCCATCATCGCCTCTAAGTTCATGGCGGCGATAATATCGGCGTGGTCAAGGCAGTTTTGCAGCTTTTCCAGTAAAATAATGGCATGAGCAGCCATAAACTGCGTGCCGTTAATCAGCGCCAGACCCTCTTTGGGACCGAGTGCTACCGGCTCCAGCCCATGCTCTTTGAGAATGTCAGCCGCATCGGTCACTTCACCCTTGCAATCCAATTTTCCCATACCAATCAGTGGCAGGAAAAGGTGCGACAGTGGAGCCAAATCACCCGATGCACCTACTGAACCCTGCTCCGGCACTAACGGAATAATATCTTCGTTGATATGCCACAAGATACGCTGAATGGTAGCTTCGGCAATGCCGGAAAAGCCTTTGCAAAGTGCATGTAGCTTTAGTATCAGCATCAGCTTAGCAATCTCCCGGTCAATCGGATTGCCTACACCTACGCTATGGCTCATCAGCAGATTGTACTGCAACTGACGGGTTTCATCCTGATCAATCAGCGAAGAGCAGAGCGGTCCGAATCCGGTGTTGATACCGTAAACTACCTTACGTTCTTTGACGATGTTTTTGACTACTTCCTGGTTGGCGCGTACACGTTTTAGTGTCTCTTCGGTAAGTACTCCTTCACGCTCGCCGCGAGCTAATTGGAGGGCAATGCCGATAGTAAGGAAATCTTCGCCGTAGCGAAAAGGGGCTGATGTGTTTCTCATATTTTCAACTATATTTTAAGCCTGAAGCTTAAGTTTGTTTGTGTGTAAATAAATTTTGATACTATGGTATTATTCGATGATTTGAGAAAAATCATTTTGCTACAAAAATAAGGAATTATTTGAGTATCGGGCCAAGTTTCGTGATAAAAATATCCGAAAAAAGGGAAATAAAAGCAAAAAGTAAGGAAAATCCTATATCTCTCTTCTCCGCCAGTCACCTTTGAGCATATAGAGGTAGCCCAGTCCGCCGATGATGAACCAGTAAACAAACTCTGAAAGCCAGATAACTTCAACTGAAGCTGCCAGAACAATTGCGGTGTAGTAGATATAAAAAACATAGAAAACAAGAGAAAACATCTCAATAGCAAAGGCTGTGCGTGTGTTACCGCTACCGATAACTGCGCTGAAAATAATGCTGGTAACGGAGTTAAAGATCATGGCAACGGAGACAATTCGAATGGTGCCGAGGGAGGCGCTAACCAGTGAAATGTCGTCGGTGTAAATATGCGCCAGCAGAGCCGGATAAACAAAGGCAACCACCATCATAGGCAGCACAACCCAGAGTGTGAGCCGGATGTTTTTATGCATAAAATGGATGACATTCTCTTTTTGACCGGCACCTATCATATTGCTGACCATGGTGTTGACAGTGGTGGCGAGTGCCGCTCCCGGTATCATCAGAACAGAGTAGAGGCTGCGTCCGATATTGGTGATAGCGAGCGGTCGTTCTCCAAGCTTTTCAATAAAAATAAAAAAGATAAACCAGGTAGCCACACCAATAAAGTATTGAAACATAATGAAAACCGAGAGATCCAGAATGCCCCATATATGTTTCAGGTTCAGTTGACCGACGTAGAGCAGTCCGAGTTTCTTCCGGTCGTGCTGACGCAGGGTGACCAGCAGCAGATAGGCTGTTGTAACCGCTTCTGCAATAACGGAAGCGATAGCCGCTCCGGCGATGCCCAGTTCCGGGAAGCTCAGTTTACCAAAAATAAGCACCCAGTCCAGGAAGATATTTGTTCCGGCAGTGATGAATGCTGAGATGGTGAGCACGCGTGTGCGTGTGATGCCGACAAAAAGTGCGCGAAACATCACATTGATAAATGCAAAAAAGAAACCGTAGATCCGCCAGTCAAGAAACTCCATTGTGGCGAGATAGATCTCCTGTGACGAAACCATACCCTTCATTAGAGCAGGCATCCACTGAAGACAAATCAAAAAAATCAGAACGGAAATCAGGAAACTGGCCAGCATACCCGAGTTAAAAATGGGCCCGATAGCGCTGTAGTTCTTTTCGCCGTTACGGCGTCCGATTAAAATCTGAGCCCCCTGACTAAAGCCATATCCCACCATATAAACCGCAATGTAGAACACACCGCCAATGGCCGAAGCGCCCAGTGCAACTTCGCTCACACGCCCTAAAAAGGCGGTGTCAGTCACATTGATTACGGTTTGTGCCAGCAGCGTCAGAAAAATAGGATAGGTGACACGTGCTATTTTCTTGCGGGAATACATAGAAGTTTATTTCGGTGAAAAAAAGACCGCTCCTCTCTCAAGAAGCAGTCTTTTTGCTCTATTTAATTGTAAATTACTTTAGAATGAATGGAACAGAGCGTGCTCCGCAATGTAGAAGAGCGCACCAGCAAAGTAACCAATCAAAGCCAGCCAGCTGACTTTCTTCACATACCAGAAGAAATCGATGCGCTCCATACCCATAGCAGCCACCCCGGCAGCCGAACCGATAATCAGAACACTTCCTCCGGTTCCGGCACAGTAGGCCAGGAATTCCCAGAGATAGTGGTCCATCGGGAAGTCTGCTAAGCTGTACATACCCATTGAAGCAGCCACCAGCGGTACGTTGTCAACAACGGCCGAGAGCAGACCGATCGACATCACAATCGCACTTAGGTTGCCAATTTTATCGTCGAGGAACATAGCCAGGTTAGCCAGAATGCCTGAAGCCTGCAGGGATGACACTGCCAGCAGAATACCCATAAAGAAGAGGATACTGGCCAGGTCAATGCGGCTTAAAACCTGCATCATAGTGCGTCCCAGTGGTTTATCAGAGTTAGTCTGACGCTTGAAACGCTGGTGCATTATTTCAATTACTGTCCAAATCACACCCAGTCCGAGCAACATTCCGGTAAATGGAGGTAGCGTTGTAATTGTTTTGAAGATAGGAACGTTAATTAGCATTAATACACCTAATCCCAGAATAAACAGTTGCTGTCTGTCTGAAAGCATGCGTGGACCCTCTTCTACATAAACAGGGCGCTCAACCTTACCTTTCATAGTGAGCGAAAGAATTCCCAGTGGAACAATAATGCTGACTAAGCTTGGCAGGAAGATGCGAAGAACAATGTTTTTTGCCGAAATTTGTCCGCCAATCCAAAGCATGGTAGTCGTTACGTCGCCAATAGGGCTCCAGGCACCACCGGAGTTGGCTGCTACCACTACCATACCTACGTAAAACAGTCGCGTATCGTGATCTTTGATCAGTTTTCGCAGCAGCGAAATCATTACGATGGTGGTAGTCAGGTTGTCCAAAACAGCAGACATGAAAAATGATAAGAAAGCAATAATCCAAAGCAATGGAACCTTGTTGGTCTGGTTGATACGTTTGGTAATCACTTCGAAACCGTTGTAGGAGTCAATAACTTCCACAATGGTCATGGCACCCATCAGGAAAAAGAGGATGCTCGAAATGTCGCCCAAATGCTCTAAAAGCTCTGCATTAATTGCTACTTTATCGTTAGAGGCAAGAATATATATTGCCCATAAAATAACACCGGTGAGAAGAGCCGGTGCTGTTTTGTTAACTTTTAGATTATGCTCAAACGCAATGGCAGCATAACCAATTACAAAGACTATTATAAGTGCTATTGTCATGAAATTCTGGCATTTCCCTTTTTTGTTGTTTTTAAAGAGAGGCCGTTAATTAAATGTGATTAATAATGTTTGTTTTATTTGTTAGTCCAGTTTCAGCACAGCTAAAAATGCTTTCTGCGGTACCTCTACCGAACCAATTTGTTTCATTCGTTTTTTACCTTTTTTCTGCTTTTCGAGCAGCTTGCGTTTCCGGCTCACGTCACCGCCGTAACATTTGGCAGTTACGTCTTTACGCAACGCTTTGATAGTCTCCCGGGCAATAATTTTTGCACCGATAGCTGCCTGAATGGCAATGTCAAATTGCTGTCTTGGTATAAGTTCTTTCAGACGCTCACACATGCGTCGCCCGAGCGGCTCGGCATTGTCAAAGTGAACAAGCGAAGAGAGTGCATCCACCGGTTCGCCATTCAGCAGAATGTCCAGTTTGATCAGCTTCGACTGTCTGTAGCCGTTCATGTGGTAGTCAAATGAAGCGTATCCTTTGGAAATACTCTTCAGTTTGTCATAAAAGTCAAATACAATTTCTCCCAGCGGAATATCATAAGTCAGCTCCATGCGATTACCGGAGACATAATCCTGTCTTACCAGCTCACCGCGTTTGCCGAGGCAAAGGGTCATGATGGGGCCGATAAAATCGGTCTGGGTAATAATGGAAGCCCGGATATAGGGCTCTTCGATATAGTCAATCGCCATCACATCGGGCAGGCCGGAGGGGTTGTGCACCTCAAGCACCTCGCCGGTTTTGGTGAAAACATTATACGATACGTTCGGAACCGTGGTGATCACGTTCATATCGAACTCCCGGTCCAGTCGCTCCTGCACAATCTCCATATGCAGCATGCCGAGGAATCCGCAGCGGAATCCGAAACCGAGAGCAACAGATGATTCCGGCTCGAAAGTGAGCGAGGCATCATTCAGCTGCAACTTCTCAAGCGAAGTTCGCAGGTCTTCAAAGTCCTCATTGTCGATGGGGTAAACACCGGCAAAAACCATCGGTTTTACCTCTTCAAACCCTTCAATAGCACTTTCACAAGGCTCTTTCACGTGAGTAATGGTGTCTCCCACTTGCACCTCTTTCGAGGTTTTGATACCTGAAATAATATAGCCAACATTACCGGCGCTCAGCTCCTTGCGCTCCACCATATCGAGTTGCAAAACACCAATCTCATCCGCATTATACTCTTTCTCGGTGGCTACAAATTTTACTAAATCACCTTTTTTAATCGTCCCGTTTACAATTTTGAAATAGGCAATAATTCCACGGTAGGAGTTAAACACCGAGTCGAAAATTAGCGCCTGCAGTGGTGCATCAGGGTCACCAATGGGTGCGGGCACACGCTCCACAATCGCCTCCAGTATATCATCGATACCCAGTCCGGTTTTTCCGCTGGCGCGGATAATCTCTTCGCGTTTGCACCCCAGCAGGTCGATAATCTGATCTTCCACCTCTTCCGGCATGGCACTGTCCATATCCATTTTGTTAAGAATGGGAATGATCTCCAGATCGTGCTCAATGGCCATGTACAGGTTGGAAATGGTTTGAGCCTGAATGCCTTGAGTGGCATCAACAATCAAAAGTGCTCCTTCGCAGGCAGCAATTGAACGTGATACTTCGTAAGAAAAATCGACGTGTCCCGGGGTGTCAATCAGGTTGAGTGTATAGTCTTCACCATCCTGCTTGTAGTCCATCTGGATGGCGTGACTTTTAATAGTGATACCACGTTCGCGCTCCAGATCCATACTGTCGAGCACTTGTGATGACTGCAAATCTTTTTGAGATACAGTTTCGGTGTGCTCCAGCAGGCGGTCTGCCAATGTGCTTTTACCGTGGTCAATGTGAGCAATAATACAAAAATTTCTAATATTCTTCATCTTCAAATTTACCTCTGTTTTGTTGGATTGCAAAAGTACTAAAAAATCTTCGGTTATCTAAACTTAAGCAACTCAAAATCTTTTTATTATGAATTTTTATTTTTCGGTCTGCACCTCTTTTTTTCTTCTGATTAAGAAACGAATCAAAAAATAGATCAGAACCAGTGCAACCACCAGAATGATGGCATATCCCAGCTCCTTGCTGTACTTGTTGATCAGGTCGGCCTGTCCGTGGGCCAGATAACCAAAAAGGGCCAGAATAATGTTCCAAAGTCCTGCCCCCAGCGCGGTGTAAAATGTAAAACTAAGCAGATTCATGCGCGCCAGTCCTGCCGGAAGCGAAATTAACTGCCTGATGACGGTAATCAAACGCCCGATAAAGGTGGATATATTACCATGTTTATTGAAATAATCTTCCGCCTTTTGCACCTTTTCACTGCTTAGCAGCAACATCTTTCCCAACTTGCTGTCGGCCAGTTTGTAAACGATCGGCCTTCCTAACCAAAGCGCCAAAAAGTAGTTGACATAGGCTCCAATCAACGCACCGAGGGTGCCAAAAAGTACCACCAGGTAGATATTCAGCTTGCTGCCCGGCATACTGGCCACATAGGCTGCCGGCGGTATCACCACCTCCGAAGGGAATGGAATAAATGAGCTTTCCACAGCCATCAGGGCTGTAATGGTTCCGTAACTCATGTTTTCTTCATACCAGTTGGCCACTTTGTCAATCCAGCTCAGTGACTCTTGAGATGCAAGAGCCGGCTCCTGACCGTAAACAGCAGGGGCAAGCAGGGAAAATGAAAAAATGATTAGCAGAACAGAGCGTTTCAGTGACATAGTACAATATAGCAATTTCAAATTATTCTTCAGTTTTTTCTATTGTTTTTTCCTCTTTTATCAAGACAGAAAGCATCATGGAAAGAGTAAGTGTAGCAATGATTACAACCAGTGAAAACCACGAGTTGTTCATAAAAAACTCCTCCACTGCGGGAATGGCTGCCAGCAACATTTTTGCTCCGATAAAAAAGAGGATAAAGCTGACACCGTGCTTCAGGAAGCGGAATTTATCCACTATCCCTTGCAGGGCAAAATAGAGCGATACCATGCCCATCAGTGCAAATACGTTGGAGGTGATGGCCAGGAAATTCTCCTCTTCGAGGGTGAGCACATTGGCCGAGCCTTCTTTGATTACCCCGATAATGGCCGGGATGGAGTCGATGGCAAAAAGCACGTCGGTGGAGCCGAGCACCAGCAAAACCAGCAGGTTAGCGGTGATAAAAAGCTTGCCATCATGGCGCGTAAAAAGATGTTTGGTATGTGTGTCCGGATCTACCGGAAACATCTTCGAAGCTGCTTTGTAGAGCACATTGTTGGTCGGGTCAGCCGTTGCGTCTTCATCGTGAAGCCACATTTTGAAGGCGGTCCAGACCAGAATCACACCAAAAATATACATCACCCAGTGGAAACGGTCGACCAGTTCCATGCCCACCAGAATAAATATAATGCGTAAAATAATAGCCAGTATAATTCCCAGTTTTAGCAGGCGCGGCTGATTGGCAGCCGAAACTCCCATAATGCTGAATGTCATCATAAACACAAACAGATTGTCGACAGAGAGTGACTTTTCGGTCAGATACCCCGCCATAAACTTGATGCCCATCACGTGGGCAGTGTTGGCGGTACTTCCCGGATTTTGCGGAAACACAAAAAACAGCATGGTACCAAAAATCAGAGCCACCAGAATCCAGATTCCGGTCCATATAAGTGCTGATTTAACTGTTATTTCCCCCCTGCGGTGGTCGGTAACGTAGAAATCAATGAAAAATACAATTAAAAAGAACACTGAAAAAATAATCCAGTATAGAGTCATTGTTTCCATATATGGAGTTAATTCGTCATAAGAGTTTAGCTGACAGGGTTTTAGTCTGTAATGGGAAATTATTTTAAATGGAGCACAAAATTACAACAAAATTTGTTCATAATAAAGTAAAACGCATGTTTCTTCAAAAACAGTTGCTAACTAATTTAAGTTCACGACAGTTTCTCAGAAATTTACAGCTCCGCAGCATTGGAGAAACGAGCGAAAATTAGTAACTTTGCAGATTGACTTTTCAAAAACTGACTCTGTCCCTGATGCCGTGGATATGATGGGTAATGTTGACTTAAATAGTGCTTTTTGCGGCCGGGAAGAGGGTTTTGATAATAAAATCAGATAAAAATGTCCAAACAGGGAAATATACAAATTAAAGGAGCGCGGGTCCACAATCTGAAACATATCGATTTGGAAATTCCACGCAATAAACTGGTGGTGGTGACCGGTCTTTCGGGTTCAGGTAAGTCTTCACTGGCTTTTGATACGCTTTATGCTGAAGGACAGCGCAGGTATGTAGAGAGCTTGTCTGCCTATGCCCGCCAGTTTTTAGGCCGGATGGCCAAGCCGGAAGTGGATTATATCAAAGGCATTCCGCCGGCCATTGCCATTGAGCAAAAGGTGAACACACGAAACCCCCGCTCAACGGTTGGCACATCTACAGAGATTTATGAATATATGAAGCTGCTGTTTGCCCGGGTAGGTAAAACTTTTTCACCGGTCTCCGGCGAAGAGGTTAAGAAGCACTCTGTGGAAGATGTGGTTAAAACAGCACTGAAGTATCCTGATGATACCCGTTTTATGGTGATGGCTCCCATTTATCCTATCGAAGGGCTGACTGTGGAGGAGCGGCTCACGCTGCTACAGCAAAATGGATTTAGTCGTGTTTTGCTCGACAGCACGGTTTATCGCATTGAGGAGCTGCTGGATGATTTGTCAAAATGCGGTGAGGCCAAAGAGAAGTTTCTGCTGATTGACCGCCTGGCTGTTGATCACTCCAGGGCAGCGGTGAGCCGGCTGACTGATTCGGTGGAGACCGCTTTTCAGGAGGGGAAAGAGAGCTGCAGTCTGCTTTTTTTGGCTGATGACGGAGAGTATATCCATCATTTTTCAAAATCTTTTGAAGCTGACGGAATTCGCTTCGAAGAGCCGAATGAGCATATGTTCAGCTTTAACAATCCGCTGGGGGCTTGTCCGGAGTGTGAGGGTTTTGGCCGGGTTATCGGTATCGACGAAGATCTGGTTATTCCTAATAAATCTTTGTCGGTTTATGATGATGCCGTGGTTTGCTGGCGGGGTGAAGTGATGAGCAAATGGAAACATAAGTTGATCCGGTCGGCCGATCAGTTTGATTTTCCGATACACCGCCCCTATGCGGAACTGACTCAGGAGCAGCGCGATTTGCTGTGGAACGGTAATCAGTATTTCAAGGGTATTAATGCTTTTTTTGAACGCCTGGAGGCGAAACAGTATAAAATTCAGTACCGGGTAATGCTGGCCCGCTATCGCGGCAAAACTATTTGTCATGAGTGTCGGGGCACGCGCCTCAAAAGGGAATCCACTTATGTGAAAGTGGGAGGGAAATCTATTACTGAGCTGGTGGAAATGCCGGTTGAGAGACTATGCGGGTTTTTTGAGTCGATTGTGCTGGATGATACCGATAGCCTGGCGTCGAAAAGGTTGCTTCTTGAGATTAAAAACCGACTGCAATTTTTACAGGATGTGGGTCTGGGGTATTTAACTTTGAACCGGCTGTCCAATACACTTTCGGGCGGAGAAAGTCAGCGTATCAATCTGGCCACTTCGCTGGGAAGCAGCCTGGTGGGCTCGCTCTATATTTTGGATGAACCATCGATCGGTTTACACTCCCGCGATACGCATTTGCTGATAAAAGTGCTTCACCAGCTGCGCGATCTGGGAAATACTGTGGTGGTGGTGGAGCATGACGAAGAGATTATGCGTGCCGCCGATCATATTATTGATATCGGTCCGGGTGCCGGACGGCACGGCGGCCGGGTGGTGTATGAAGGTAGACCGGTAGGCGTGGCTGATGATTTTCATGAGCAAATCTCACAATCCTACACACTTCAATATCTTTTGGAGGTTGAAAAAATAGAAGTTCCGGAACAGCGACGCAAATGGAACAGCTTTATTGAGATAGTGGGTGCCCGCGAAAACAATCTGAAGGGAATCGATGTTAAGTTTCCTCTGAATGTGATGACGGTGGTTTCAGGAGTGAGCGGATCCGGCAAAACTTCGCTGGTGAAAAATGTGTTTTATTCTGCTCTGAAAAAGTATTACGGCGGTGTGGCAGACAAAACCGGGCAGTTTAATATGTTGCAGGGAAGTATGCATCTGGCCAGTGATATTGAGTTTGTTGACCAAAATCCTATCGGACGCTCTTCGCGTTCCAATCCGGTCACCTACATCAAAGCTTATGATGAAATTCGCAAGTTATTTGCAGAGCAGCAACTGTCGAAACAGATGGCTTTCACACCGGCTTTTTTCTCATTCAACACCACCGGTGGTCGCTGTGATGAGTGTCAGGGAGAAGGAACCGTAACGGTTGAGATGCAGTTTATGGCTGATCTGGTGCTTGAATGCGAGCACTGTCATGGCAAGCGCTTTAAGTCGGATGTGCTGGAGGTGAAGTACCGGGATAAAAACATCCATGATGTGCTCGAAATGACCGTGAACCAGGCCATCGAGTTTTTCTCGGAAAGCAAAGGGAATACCGAAAAAAGAATTGTCAGACGCCTGAAACCGCTGCAGGATGTGGGAATTGGTTATGTGAAGCTGGGACAATCGTCCAGCACCCTCTCGGGAGGTGAAAGTCAACGGGTGAAGTTGGCCTCTTTCCTGGCCAATGAGCGTGCGGAGCCTACTATTTTTGTGTTTGACGAGCCGACAACCGGACTTCATTTTCATGATATTAAAACTTTGCTCAAAGCATTGAATGCACTGATTGCACGCGGGCATACCGTGATTATTATCGAACATAATATGGAGGTGATAAAAAGTGCTGATCACATCATCGACATCGGACCGGAGGGAGGCGAAAACGGAGGTCAGCTGGTGTTTGAAGGAACCCCCGAAATGCTGGCTGAAAATGAAGACTCTTACACCGGCCGGTATTTAAGAGAAAAAATTCTCTAATTTGGATTCATTATAAATAATCTTAAATACCCGACACTTTGCAGGCTTTTATCCTTTTGATTTTCATATGTTAAATAAAAAAATTATCTTTGTGGCGGATTTAAAAAAGAGTAGGTAATTTCCTCTGTTTTAGCTGAAAATTGCCTTTTTCTGAAGAAATATTTATTAAATTTCAATTATAAAATTTTATGAGTAACGTAAAAAGAGTTTACACCTTTGGTGACGGAAAAGCCGAAGGTAGAGCGGATATGAAGAATCTGCTCGGTGGCAAGGGTGCTAACCTTGCAGAGATGAATTTGATTGGCGTTCCGGTTCCTCCCGGGTTCACTGTGACTACTGATGTATGTACAGAATATTATGAATTAGGTAAAGATAAGGTAGTTGAGCTGCTGAAACCTGAAGTTGAAGCTGCTATTGCATACCTGGAAGGTATTATGGGTACCAAATTTAACGATGCAGAGGATCCGCTGCTGGTTTCTGTTCGTTCAGGTGCACGTGCTTCTATGCCCGGTATGATGGACACTGTTCTGAACCTGGGACTGAATGATACTGTGGTTGAAGGAATGTCTCGCAAAACCGGCAACCCGCGTTTCGTTTGGGACTCTTACCGTCGTTTTATCCAGATGTATGGTGATGTTGTATTGGGCATGAAGCCGATCAACAACGATGTGAATCCTTTTGAGGAGATCATCGACCAGCTGAAAGTTGAAAAAGGTGTTGAACTGGATACAGATTTCTCAGTAGAAGACCTGAAAGAACTGGTAACTCGTTTTAAAGTTGCAGTTAAAGATCAAACAGGCCATGATTTCCCGGAAGATGCTTACGAGCAACTGTGGGGTTCAATTACTGCTGTTTTTGACTCATGGATGAATGAGCGCGCTATCCTTTACAGACGCATGGAAGGAATTCCTGCCGAGTGGGGTACTGCTGTTAACATTCAGGCGATGGTTTATGGTAACATGGGCGACGACTCAGCAACAGGTGTTTGCTTCTCTCGCGACGCTGCTACCGGTGAAAACCAGTTTATTGGTGAGTACCTCTTCAACGCACAGGGTGAAGACGTAGTTGCCGGTATCCGCACACCGATGCAAATTACAAAAATTGGTTCACAGCGCTGGGCTGAGCTGGCTGGTGTATCTGAAGAGGATCGCGTAGCTAACTTCCCTTCTATGGAAGAGGCTGTACCTGAAATTTACAAGGAACTGGATGATTACCAGCGTAAACTGGAAATTCATTATAAAGATATGCAGGACATGGAGTTTACTGTACAACAAGGTAAACTTTGGATGCTGCAAACCCGTAACGGTAAGCGTACCGGTGCTGCGATGGTAAAAATCGCTATGGATATGCTCAAAGAGGGTCTGATTACAGAAAAAGAGGCTCTGTTGCGCATGGATCCGATTAAACTGGACGAACTGTTACACCCGATTTTTGATGTTGCTGCATTGAAATCAGCTAAAGTAATTGCTAAAGGTCTGGCAGCATCTCCGGGTGCTTCAACCGGTAAAGCGGTATTTAGCTCTGACGACGCTGCCGAGTGGGCTGCCCGTGGTGAAAAAGTAATCATGGTACGTGTTGAGACTTCTCCGGAAGACCTCGCCGGTATGGCTGCTGCAGAAGGTATTCTGACTGCACGTGGTGGTATGACCTCTCACGCTGCTGTTGTGGCTCGTGGTATGGGTAAATGTTGTGTGTCAGGTGCAGGAACGCTGAGAATTGACTACAACAAAAAAGAGATGGAAGTTGACGGACTGGTGATCAAAGAAGGTGACTACATCTCATTGAACGGTTCTACCGGTGATATTTACTTAGGTGAAGTAGCTACCAAAGATGCTGAACTGGATGAAGATTTCAGCGCATTGATGGAGTTGGCTTCTAAATATGCTAAACTGGATGTAAGAACAAACGCTGACTCTCCGCACGATGCAGAGGTTGCTCGCAGCTTTGGTGCTGTTGGTATCGGTCTGACACGTACTGAGCACATGTTCTTCGAAGGTGAGAAAATTGTTGCTATGCGCGAAATGATTCTGGCTGAAGATCAGGCAGGTCGTGAAGCTGCACTGGCCAAAATTCTTCCGTTCCAGGTGGCTGACTTCGAAGGTATTTTCGAAGCTATGGACGGACTGCCCGTAACGGTACGTCTGCTTGACCCGCCACTGCACGAGTTTGTGCCGCATGATGAAAAAGGTCAGCAGGAAATGGCAGATGCCATGGGTCTCCCGCTGAAAGAGATTCAGCAGCGTGTTGAGTCACTGAGCGAGTTTAACCCGATGCTGGGTCACCGCGGTTGTCGTCTCGGAAACACTTATCCGGAGATTACTGCTATGCAAACCCGCGCTATTTTGAGCGCAGCTCTGAACCTGAAGAAAAAAGGTGTGACTGCTGTTCCGGAAATTATGATTCCGCTGATTGGTACCGTTGAAGAGTACCTCGAGCAGGAAAAAGTAATCCGCAGCACGGCTGATGAGTTGTTCAAAGAGTACAATGATAAAGTTGAATACTCTGTGGGTACCATGATTGAGATTCCGCGTGCTACACTGATCGCTGATAAGATCGCTAAACACGCTGAGTTCTTCTCCTTCGGTACAAACGACCTGACTCAGATGACCTTCGGTTACAGCCGTGATGATATCGGTACTTTCCTTCCGATTTATCTGGAGAAAAACATCCTGGCACACGACCCGTTTGAGGTGCTCGACCAGGAAGGTGTTGGACAACTTGTTCAGCTGGGTACTGAGCGCGGACGCTCAACCAATGCAGACCTCAAAGTAGGTATTTGCGGTGAGCACGGTGGTGAACCATCTTCTGTTGAGTTCTGCCACAGCGTAGGTATGAACTATGTGAGCTGCTCACCATTCCGTGTGCCTATTGCACGTTTGGCTGCTGCTCAGGCTGTTCTGAAAGAAGCTTAATCAGCTCCAATTTATATAGCAAAAAGCCGGATAACGCAAGTTGTCCGGCTTTTTTATTGCCTGAGCCAATAGAAATCAGTTTCAGATGAATATTTCATCAAAAAAATGATTATATTTGTCTTCTTCTATCTATAATTAATATTGAACAATAACTTAAACAATAAGATCATGAAACATTTTCCACCCTCACAACTGATTGTAAATAGTGACGGCACCATTTTTCACCTGCACCTGAAACCGGAGCAGATTGCCGATAAAATAATTCTGGTGGGCGACCCGGGACGTGTAAAACTGGTAGCCTCTTACTTCGACGAGCAGGAGTTTTCTGTCTCAAGCCGGGAGTTCAACACCATTACCGGTAGCTACAAAGGCAAACGCATCACGGTGGTTTCTACCGGAATCGGTACCGATAACGTAGATATTGTGGTGAATGAATTGGATGCTCTGGCCAATATCGATCTGGAAACACGCACCCTGAAGCCGGAGTTCAGACAACTCAGCTTTGTAAGAATCGGTACTTCGGGCGGTATGCAGCCGGAAATTCCTCTGGGTAGCTTTTTGGTCTCAGCCAAATCGATCGGTTTTGATGGTTTGCTAAACTTTTACGCCAACCGCGATTCGGTGTGCGATCTGGAGTTTGAAAAATCGATGTATGAGCAGTTGGAGTGGAATCCGCAAATGGGCTCGCCCTATGTGGTTGACTCAGATCCGGAGCTGGTAGAGCGGATTGCGCAGGATGATATGCTGCGCGGTGTAACCATTTCAGCCAACGGCTTTTATGGCCCGCAGGGTCGTGAGTTACGCTTACCGCTGGCCGATCCTAAGCTGAATGATAAAATTGAGAACTTCCGTTTTGGAGAGCATAAAATCACCAATTATGAGATGGAGAGTTCTGCCATTGCCGGTTTGTCGAAACTGATGGGACACAAAGCGATGACGGTGTGCTGTATCATTGCCAACCGCAGGGTGGAGGCAGCCAACACCGATTACAATCCCTATATCAGAAGATTGATTCAGACAGTTTTAGACCGGATTTAAGAAAATGATAAGCAGTCGGGCTGAATATAAGTATTATCTGAAGCGGGATCTGGCGGCTTACGGCTTTAGCAAGCTGACGCCCTATATCTACTTTCGGGTGGACTGTTTGCGGTTTCAGAGGCGTTTGCGAAAAATTGAATATCTCTGGAACGTACACAGAAAAAACAGACTTTTTCAGCTCTATCGTCTGCTTTTAGAGTGGAAAAACCACCGCTTGGCAACCCGTTTAGGATTGACAATACCTAAAAATGTATTTGGTCCCGGCCTGTGTATTGTACACCACGGCACCATTGTGGTGAGTCCGGCTGCGCGGATAGGTGAAAATTGCCGCATTCACCCTTCTACATCGATAGGAGAGTTTCACGGAGCACCTCAAATTGGCAATAATGTCTATATCGGACCCGGTGCCAAGCTGTTTGGCGATATCCGGATAGGTGATAATGTGGCGGTGGGCGCCAATGCCGTGGTAAACAAATCTTTTACCGGTAATGTGACGCTGGGTGGCATCCCTGCGAAAGTAATATCGGAAAAAACAACATTAGACAGTGATTTATATCCTGCAAACTTTTTGAAAAAATGATTCAGACAGACTCAACTATTTGTGCTATTTCAACTCCCCCTGGTTCGGGTGGAATTGCCGTAATTCGTATCTCGGGCAGGGATGCTATTCGCCTGGGCGATACCATTTTTAAAATGAAAAACCCGGAGAACAAACTGGCTGATAAACCGGGTTATTCGGTGCAGTATGGTACCATAATTGATGAAAAAGGTGAGTCGATAGATGATATCCTGCTGACCTTATTCCGTAATCCGCACTCCTTCACCGGAGAGGATGTGGTTGAAATAGCCTGCCACGGTTCTGTCTATATTCAGGAGCAAATTTTGCAGCTTTTGGTGCAAAGCGGCTGTTCGCTGGCTAAACCGGGTGAGTTTTCGATGCGCGCCTTCAGCAATGGCAAAATGGACTTGTCGCAGGCAGAAGCTGTAGCGGATCTGATCGCTTCTACAACTGCTTCTTCTCACCGCATGGCACTGAACCAGATGCGCGGCGGATTTTCCAACGAGCTGAGTGATTTGCGGGAAAAACTGCTGCATTTTGTCTCATTGGTGGAGTTGGAACTTGATTTTTCGGAAGAAGATGTAGAGTTTGCTGACCGCACTCAATTGATGATCCTGTCACAGGAGATTCATTCAAAAATAAGCTCGCTTACCGACTCCTTTAAGATTGGTAATGTGCTGAAAACCGGCATTCCTGTAGCCTTAGTTGGCGAAACTAATGTGGGTAAATCGACCCTGCTCAATGTGTTGCTCAATGAAGAGCGGGCCATTGTAACCAATATTCACGGCACTACTCGCGATGTAATTGAAGATGTGGTGAATATTGATGGTGTTACCTTCCGCTTTATTGATACAGCCGGTATCCGGAAAACCAGTGATGTGGTGGAGAAAATTGGTATAGAACGTACTTACGAAAAAATTGAGCAGTCGGAGATTGTGCTTTGGATTGTCGATTGCACGCAGGTAACGGAGCATATCGAGTGGCTCACCGAGCGCATTGCCCGCCGTGCCGAAGGGAAAAAGGTGATTCTTGTGTTCAATAAAATTGATAAATTAGCTGATGATGAGCGCGAAGTGGTAGATGAGCTGTTTAACCGTTTTGAAGGGGAACGAATCTATATTTCAGCCAAGAAAAAGATCAATACCGATCGTCTGAAAAAGGCGTTAATAGCCGCATCAGAGACCAAGCAACTCACTGCCGATGATGTAATTGTCAATAATGTGCGCCATTATGAAGCACTTCTACTCGCTAAAACAGATGTCGAGCGGGTAATTGAAGGTCTGGCTAACCAGATCTCCGGTGATTTTTTGAGTCAGGATATTCGTTCCTGTATGCACCATTTAGGCGAAATTACCGGACATATCACAACCGATGAAGTGCTGGGTTCTATTTTCTCCAAGTTCTGTATTGGGAAGTAAGGATATAGGATAATAGATTTACAAACACCGGACTAATTGTTAGTTCGGTGTTTTATTTTGCCAAACAAATCAAATGGTGTTTTAAAGCAGAAAACCGCTTGCTTATGGTAAGTGTATCGAGCTATTTTGTGTCGAAATGTTAAAGTTGTCCAGGTGTTTGTTTAGGTTAAAATATGTGTTTATATTTGGAGCAAATCTAATAAGAAAGGAGGTACAACACGTAATTATCTATTTGTATAAAATCCCGAAGCTGCATAAGTAAGCCTTCCTGATTAACCCAATCCTGAAACTGCAGATTCGAGAGTGTGTGCTAACTGCTACACACATTAAAAGAGACCAAATTTATTAAACCTGAAAAATTTAGCTTATGAAACGAATGAAAATTTCTTTCTTTCTTTCTTTCTTTCTTTCCTGTTATTAAACTTAACATCATGTCAGCGGGAAGAGATTGAGTTGGAAGAGAGTTTTACGGTGCAGACTGTTGAGTTTGCAGAGGCATTAGCTCTGTTTGATAATTGGAGCAGCCCGAGTGACGAACAGATAAAACAAATGCGGGTTAGTCCCGGAGGTGGTTCTGTAAGTAATGGTTATATTATTCCCGATTTAGAAGGAATCCGGCACGAAGAGCTGCTAAACAGTGAAGAGTTTATAACAGTTATACCTACCCTTGTGCCGGATGATGCGACCGATGACAACAGACTACTTATACTTCGTATTAACAGGGAGATTCGACATATTTTGTTTTCCGTCTATCACGATTCAAATTCATCTCCTGAATTACTTACGGGTATAGTAGTTACACGAGAGATAAATGGAGACTTCATAAATGCTTACCGCTACAAAGATGGATATGTGGTAGCAAAACTTGTTCCCAGAAAATCAAATGATTTAACAAAGCCTGGCCCTCGGTTGGTAGCCACTGATGATTATTACTGGGAATTGGGTGAACTGCCTCCGTTTTTATTCACTTTTACAAAATCTAGCCCTAATAGTATGAGTGTAGGGGGGCTTTTTGGAGGCGTAGAAGAAGGAGCACTAGAAGAAAATAAGGCAACTTACTGGATTGAAAGAGAAGACTATGGCGGAACGCCCGATCCCGAAGAAGAAGGCAAAAAGCTTGCAAATCTTTTTAAAACAGAATATGAAAAAATTAAAAAACAATATCAGGAGATGTTATCTGAATGTGTTTTTGAAGGAGTTCATGATTTGCTAAACGCAAGGGGGAAGAATATAGGAAGCATAGTCTCAATGGCAAGTTTAAATATACCCAACCTGCGAGGTAATGAAGAAGGAGTTTATACAAGAAATGGGGACATAGGCTTTAGAGATCCAAATGATGTTTGGTTGTCCACATTTAAGCATGAGTATATACACGTTTTTCAACATTTAATAGGAGGAGTACAAATACATGAATCCGTAAATACGGGAATGGCTGAGTTTGAAGCACGTGTAATGTATGATATGTACACCATTCTAACCTCTAGTGGGACTTATAGTAAACTCTTTAACGAAACTGACTATATGAATAGCTGGATGCTTACGTATATTTATGGACCAGGAAAGGAGGAGGTCGAATCACATGTTGGTTTAAGGGATAGCTATATTGAATGGTTAAATAGCTTGATAAATGCAACAACAGAAAGTGAAGTTAATCAGATTTTTGCAAATGGTAAATATAAAAACAAAGGTGAAGATGTAAGTTTTATCAGTATATTTGCTAATCACTCGCCTTATAGTGGTGGGTATAACTTTAATAACAACCAATACTCTTACGTATCAACACTAAAATTTGGTGAGATTCTAAATAATTGTTATGACAGTAATAAAAAATAAATAAATCATGAAAACAAAATTATTTCAAATCATACTATTGCTAAGTTTAATAGCACCCACTACGCAGGCACAAATAATAAGCAAAAAGGTAGTAAAAGCTAAAAAGAATGAATATGTAATTACCAATTTTCAATCAGGATATATAGAGATATACAATAAAAATGAATATTTTGAAGGCCCATGCGAATGTGCCTTGCCGGATGGCGGGACTATGCCACCGGCGGCTATTTTAGAGAAGGCTGAATATCAGAGACTCGTGAACTTTACCAGATTACAACTTAAGAGTAAATTGGAAACTTATTCCGGGGTTAGTAAGTTTAAAGATAACTTTACTATGTTTTGTCTTTTTGATGAACGAGGTGTTGTGAGAGATATTCTATTTGGTTATAAGAATAAATATGATTTCCCAATCGAGAAAATTGAAAATATAGAGGAGTTTATGAAAAATGATCTGATATTTACACCCATCCCGGAAAAACATAGGAAGCGCATAGAGTCAGCCAACTATACGATAATGATATATGATATAAGTTTTGCAGAAATACTGCAACCGTTTTAAGTGTTATAAATGAAAGATAGGAGATGGTAAAGAGACGCACCACGCTGAGGACTTGCGCGGTGTGGTGCGTTTTATACTAATAAGAGCATGTAAAGCAGATAGATATCATGAAAATAAAAATATTTCAACTAATACTTTTATTAAGCTTAATAGCACCCACTACGCAGGCACAAATAATAAGTCAAAAGGTAGTAAAAGGGAAAAAGAATGAATATACTCTTACAACTTTTCAGTCTGGGAATATAC